>JAGXRV010000058.1 GCA_018335695.1 Clostridium sp. | reverse complement strand
AGGGGTGCCCGCAAGGGCGGGGTGGTGGTATATTGCCGCAGCAAATTCTCAGAACTAAAAACCTCAAAGAAAACAAAAATTTTAACGTAGGGAACCACCCCGGCGCGTTGCGCCACCCCTCCACCGGAGGGGAATTTAATTCACTTCTGCTAGACGAAGAGGATGGTAGTCGAAAAGTACCTCCAAAAAATTCCCCTCCCTTGGAGGGGTGCTGCGGAGCAGCGGGGTGGTCGCTTCCTTTGGAGGGGAATGGAAAAAGCTAGAATTTTTTCGAATTAATAAAAGGAATATTTAACCAAATGTCGAATATTTCTTGAAGAGCAAACTAAGGCTTTCTGCAAAAGATTATATTTTTAGGAGGAGAAGTGGATGCTTAAAGTTTTCATTGCTGATGATAACAGAGAATTTTGCGACTTGTTGATTGAGTATCTGGAACAGCAGCCTGATTTCAACGTTGTGGGAAAAGCCTACAATGGCAAGGAAGCGTTGGATTCAATCGCAAAAAACCCTCCCGATGTGCTGCTTTTGGATATAATCATGCCGCATCTTGATGGATTGGGTGTTTTGGAGCAGATTGGTCAGATGAAGGACAGGCCTAAAGTTATTATGTTGACAGCGTTTGGGCAGGAAGATATTACCCGGAAAGCAGTAGAGCTAGGTGCCTCCTATTACATATTAAAGCCGTTCAATATGGAAGTTTTAGCAGAGAGAATCAGACTGCTGGGAAACGGACAGATTGCTCTTCCCAGCGCAAACGGGCAGGCGCGCCCGGCAAAAAGGACTAATCTTGAAGCTGATGTAACAAGTATTATTCATGAAATTGGAATTCCAGCCCATATTAAAGGTTATCATTATTTGCGTGAGGCTATTTTGATGGTGGTTGCTGAGGTTGATTTGCTTGGTTCAGTAACAAAAATTCTTTATCCTCGGATTGCCGGCAAATTCGATACCACAAGTTCACGTGTAGAGCGTGCTATTCGTCATGCCATAGAGGTAGCTTGGTCGCGCAATAACATAGAGACAAGCAAGAAATTTTTCGGCTATACTATCAATACGGAGCGAGGTAAACCTACTAATTCAGAGTTTATTGCTTTGGTTGCCGACCGGATGCGCTTATACAGTAAGAGTGCACATTAGTGTAGAGAGTATCTTTGTCTTAAAAAAGTAGCAGCGGCCGATAACTATCCGGCCGCTGTTGCTTTTTGGAAAGTAGATTAGGTTTGCCCTCACCCTAACCCTCTCCCGGAGGGAGAGGGGAATTAGGGGTTTTTTCCGGAGGGAGAGGGGAGCATAGGGGTTTTTTCCGGAGGGAGAGGGGAGCATAGGGGTTTTTCCCGGAGGGAGAGGGGAATTAGGGGGTTTTCACGAGGGAGAGGAGAGTTAGGATTTGGTTTAGATTTAAAGCTTGATATTGCTGAGAATTGTTTCCACCGCTTGGACTGCGGCAGATTCATCAGGCAAATCAATTAATGCTTTGCCTTTAACATCGAATTGGGCGACAAGGGGATCCAACGGCACAGTGCCGATTAAAGTAAGCCCTGTTTTTTTAATTTCTTCCTGCAAATCTTCAACCTCATCGTTCATAACTTTGGTAATTACTAGGTAGATTTCCTTCACGTCCAAATTCACGCTTTTGACAATATCATAGACACGTGTGGCGGAGCGGATACTGCGAGCTGCCGCGTCGCTTACCACAATCAGTGTGTCAACATTGGAGATAATCCTGCGGCTGAGGTGTTCCAAGCCTGCTTCATTGTCGACAAGTACATAGTCGTAGTTAGTGCGCAGCTTTTCTAAGTGTTTGCGTAACAAATCATTGGGATAGCAGTAACATCCTGAACCTTGCGGGTTTCCCATAACCAGCAGGTCGTATGCTTTGCTTGTCTCCACCAGCGCATCCTGCATTTTAAACTCAATAAACATTTCTTTTGTCATGCCGCTCGGAATGGCTTTTGGGTTTTTTGTGTCTTCCAGCAGGCAGGACATGGTATTCTCTACTTTCAGCCCTAACGCTTCATTCAGGTTGGCATTCGGGTCGGCATCAACCGCCAGAATAGATGCTCCCGGCTTGTTCTTTTGAAGATAGCGCAGCATTAGCGCCGTGAAAGTCGTTTTGCCAACGCCTCCTTTACCGGCAATAGCAATTTGTTTCATTGGAAATCCTCCCTGTTCTAGTAGATAATTATTTTTTGCCGTATCACATTTTCGAGGTCAGACAGCGTATTGCACGGGTACATACGCAACACACTTTCAAATCTGCCGACTGACTTACTGTTTTGCCAGTCGCTGCGAGGCAATGTATTCAATAAAACGACATCTTTTACTATTCTTTTTATTTGTGCCAATTCCTGCAAGGTTTCATCAAGCGCCAAGGTTTTTGTGTCGCTGACAATCAAAAGAATGCTGTCTCCGTTTAGATGATCAGGGTATTTTAGGCGCAAACTTTTTAAGGCGGCAGCCAAGTTTGTGCCGCGTCCCCATTCTTTTGAGCGGTTGATTACTTCCAGCATTGTCAATTTAAAGTCATCGACGTGCTGAAAATAGTCGGTTACTCGCTCCAAATCTTCGGAAAAAATAAAACTTTCAATTTGACCGACAACATCGTTAATGCCGTAAATAAACTGGAGCACAAAATTGGCATAACGGGCCATTGATCCCGAAACATCACAGAGCAGGACAAGTCGCGGCTTTTGTATGCGACGGCTGCGGTAGCGCAGCCTAAACAGTGTGCCGCCAAAGCGGATATTCTGGCGAATAGTTTTTCGCAGATCTAATTTTTGTCGCTTCTTGCTTTGCCGATAGCGACGAGCTAAGCGGGTTGCCATTTGCCTAGCCAGTTTGCGGATTAACGCCTCGGCTCTGGGCAGATCTTTGTCAGCGATATTTTGCATATCTTCCTCAAGCAAATCAGCTGAAAAACCGCCGTCGCTGCGCACTGCTTTCTCTAGCAGGGCATTTAGCTCTTCATCTTCTGTTTGTGGCAACGAACTAAAGTCAAGTTGGTTGCGGAGACTTTTGCGCCAGTAAGCTAAAGAACCTCTGACCACACTCTCCAGAATAGGTTGAAAATGTTGTTCTATATTTTTACCTTCAGCAGTTTTTTTTATAAACTCGAGCAGTTTTTCTTTGTCTTTTTCCGGCATGCCGGAGAATACCGTTTTCTCATTGTCTGATAGCTTTAGGGGCATGCCTTGGAAGGTCAGCTCTTGCGTCGCTTGAGCGAGCATTTGTTGGTGTTCTGTTTGCTCCTGCCGATAGCGGGCAAAATATTCCTCCTTAATCTCGGGTGGGGCAAAAAAGAGAGCAAATGCTTTGTCGAACAATTGCTGTTCCCCGGAACGTTTGACTAAGGTGGCCTTTAAGCCGACCCGCACAGCTTCTCTGTCGGATAGATCCAGCAAGGAGAGGGCATTTAGCGCGTCGAGAACTTCGCCGCTGCCGATGCGAATGCCGGCGTACCGCAAAAGTTGAATAAAGCGAATTAGGTTAACTTCCAGATAGTTTTCCATAATCGTTACTTCTCCGTACGTGCATATTCCACCAGTCGGTCAGAACCAATATTTTTACTAAATGTTACCTGATCAGCTTTTGTTTTGAGCAGCAAGGCCATCGTTTGCTCAATGGCTGTGGGCTCGAGGCGGTCTTGGTCTAAAGCGAGAATTGCTCTGACCCAGTCCAGCGTTTCAGCAATAGAAGGTTTTTTCTTAATTTCTTGCAGGTCACGGATTAGTGATACTGCTCTAGCTACTTCAAGTGATAATTTTTCCCCGACAGCAGGAATTTTGGCGCGGATGATCGCAATTTCCCGTTCTACCGTCGGATAGTCCAAGTATAAATACGCACAGCGACGTTTTAATCCGTCGGAGAGCTCACGTTCATTGTTACTGGTGAGGACTACTACCGGAATTTGGCGCGCGCTAATCGTACCTAGCTCAGGTACTGAAACCTGAAAGTCAGAAAGCACTTCAAAGAGAAACGCTTCAAATTCTTCGTCAGTCTTGTCAACTTCATCGATTAAGAGTACCGCTTGTTTATCAGCTTGAATGGCTTTTAAAAGCGGGCGCTCCAAGAGATATTCCCGGGAAAACAAGTTTTGCTCCAAGTCTTCGATGCAAGCCGTCTCTTTAGAGATTTGAATTTTTAATAGCTGGCGCTGATAGTTCCATTCATAGAGGGCTTTATTTTCATCAAGGCCTTCATAACATTGCAGACGAATCAAGTCGGCGTCAAGCACTTGCGAGAGCACTTTCGCCAGTTCAGTTTTGCCGACGCCGGGAGCCCCTTCAACTAAAAGCGGTTTTCCAAGTTTTAGAGCCAGAAAAACAGTAATAATTACTTCTTCATCTGTGATATAGCCTGCGCGCAAAAATGCTTTACGCAGGTTGGCAATTGAAATATCCAACAATGCTCTCACCCTTCCACTTGAAACTGGTACTATTATATCAAAGAAACAGTGCGCGCAAATGATATGCAGCACATTTATCGAAAATTTTCCGGCTTTAGCTTTATTTTAGCGAAGATCTCTTTCTGTCTGGAAGATGCGTTTTTTTTCAGCCATACAATCGCATACTAAAGATAAAAGTATTCCGGAAGGGCAAGACAATGAAAGCAAAAACTTATGGTCAGGTGAAAAAGGACAAAATAACAAAACTGCTGACCAAACGGCTGCAGCCCGGAGATTTTGCGCTTATTGATCACCGTGACTTAGATGAAGTGGCGGCTGAAGCGTTATGTAATCAAAGAGTTAAGGCTGTGATCAACGTTGATTCATCCATTTCAGGCAGTTATCCAAACAATGGCCCGGCAAAGCTGGCAGACGCGCGGATTACTCATTTAGACCAGGCGGGAGCCGAGCTTTATGAAAAGATAAACGAGGGCGATCTGCTTTTTATCGAAGGCAACAGTATCTGGCGCGGTTCTGAGCTGCTTGCCAGGGGTCGCATAGTGGATAAAGCGTTGATTAGTCGCAAACTAGTGGCTGCTGAAAAAAATTTGGCTAAACTGTTGGATGATTTTGTGCAGAATACGCTGGAGTATGCCTTAAAAGAAAAAGAATTGATTTTGGGCAGGTTAGATTTCCCTGCTCTTATCACCTGTTTTAAGGGCAGACATGTGCTGGTGGTGGTAAGAGGGCAGTCTTACAGGGAGGACCTTCAGGCAGTTAAACATTATATTGACGAGGTGAAACCTGTGTTGCTGGCTGTGGACGGAGGCGCAGACGCGCTGCTTGAATTTGGTTATCTGCCTGATTTGGTGGTTGGTGATATGGATAGCGTAAGTGATCTGGCGCTGCGAAAGGCGCGCGAGTTAGTTGTCCATGCATATTCAGACGGCAACTCGCCCGGGATGGAGCGGATAAAAAAACTGGGACTGCCTGCCGTCATGGTGAAAGCAGCCGGAACCAGCGAAGATATTGCCTTGTTATTAGCTTATGAAAATGGAGCAAAGCTGATCGCGGCCGTCGGCACTCACTCCAATATGATTGACTTCCTGGAAAAGGGGCGTAAAGGCATGGCCAGTACCTTTTTGGTCCGCCTTAAGGTGGGCAGCAGGCTGGTGGATGCGCGCGGAGTAAGTCAGCTGTATCGCGCTCGAATCTCCGGACGTTCCGTTGCGTTGCTTGCGCTTGCCGCAAGTATTCCATTTTTAGTTTTGGCGCTCGCCAGTCCGGTTATTTTCCATATTTTTCGCCTAATTATGATGAGGCTTGGCATGTGGCACTAAGGAGGTTCGCCATGTTTCGGGTTAAAGACCATGTTATTTCTTTAGTTGCCGTATTTTTGGCTCTTGGCTTGGGTATTTTAATCGGCACATCTCTTAGTGATGAGATGCTGATTACTCAGCAGCGGCTGCTGATTGAACAGATGACTAAGGAGCAAAAAGGCCTGCGGGAAGAGCGGCGTGCAATGGAAGCTCGCCTGCAGACAGTCTATCACGATTTGTCTTTGTGGAAAAAGTATCAGGAAGCATTATATCCTTTTTTGGTTAACGGCGCGCTAGCAGGCAAAAGGGTATCAGTAATTGTGCATGGAGCAGAAGTGCCGCCGGGTGTTTTGGAGATCTTAAACGACGCAGATGCAATTCTTTGCAATCTAATTCATATCAGAGAGCGGCAAGCGCTAAGTGCCGTTCCTGCCGGAATAGGAAGAGCGTTGGCTGCGCTGGCGGCAAATCAATCGTTAACGGCGGAGAAGGAGGAAGCACTTGCATTATTTATTGCAGACGGGAGCATTTTTCAGGAGCAACTGGATAAAGGCACACCTGAGGCTGTTATTCTTGTTTTGGGAGAAGAGGAGCTTACAGATAAGCGCTTGGTTAGCGAATTAATTTCCAAATTAGCAAAAGAGCGCTTTAAAGTGGTTGGACTTGAGTGGAGCAGTGTTAAAGCATCAAATTTTGCGCAATTAAAAGCTGCGGGGATTTCCACCATTGACAACGCCGATACAGTCTTTGGACAGCTCTCGCTGTTGGCTGTCCTCCGCGGCAGTGCGGGCAACTTTGGGATTAAATCAACGGCAGATCAGTTGATGGCAAATTTTTGAGGTGGCAGATGGCTATTTCCGCAATTATCCCGGCGCTAAACGAGGAAGCGATTATCGGCGAGACAGTAAAAGCACTGCGAGTAGTCAGCGAAATTTCGGAAATTATTGTGGTCGATGATGGTTCCCGGGACAGAACTGCTGCCGAAGCAGCTCTGGCAGGTGCGGATCGTGTTTTAATCTTGGCGGAGAACAGGGGCAAAGGCGGGGCGCTGGCGGCAGGGGTGGAGGTTGCGCAGGGTGAGATTATTTGTTTTGTAGATGCAGACCTAGGTGCAACTGCCGCTGAGTTTGCCCATCTGCTAAAACCTGTTTTGCATGGAGAGGCGGATATGGCGGTGGCACAGTTTCCTGCGGTCAAATATTCCGCCGGTTTGGGGTTGGTTAAAAGGTTGGCTTCCTGGGGAATTCATGCTCTTTCCGGCTACCTGACGTCATCGCCTCTCTCCGGACAGCGAGTGTTGCGACGCTGCGTTTGGGAAAAGGCATTATCTGCCCGGAACGGTTTTGGCGTAGAGGTAGCTTTGACGGTAGATTGTCTGCGGCACGGATTTACTGTGGCTGAAGTTCCTCTGATGATGAGTCATAGGCAAACAGGACGCAACTGGCACGGCTTTAGGCATCGGGGTAAACAGTTTATCCATGTCTCTCGGACATTATTTCATTTATGGCTCAACGGGCGGGTCAACGGGCGGGAGAAACAAGAATGACGACTCTAGTTTATTTTATTGTGATTATTGTTGCGTCCCTGGTATTGATACCGCTTTGGTCAGAGCTGATGCGGCGGGTGAGGCATTTGGAAGTAAATTATCGTGGGCGTGCTATTCCGCAGAGCATGGGTGGAGTATACCCGTTAGTTTTTTTGCCGGCTGCTGTATGGGCTGATAGGGTTGGGCTCATTCCGGCGGAATTTTTAGTAAGAATGTTGACTGTGACTGTGGGTTTTGGGGTACTGGGGCTGGTGGACGATATTTGGAGTGACGGTCGCGACAAAGGTTTTGGCGGTCATTTCAGACGATTTATTAGTCACGCTCAGGTGAGCACCGGTTTCTTTAAAGCAGTTGCCGGTTTTTCTCTCTCTCTTTTAGTAGTGGCGGGGATTCCGGGTTATTTTTTGTCTATTTTCTGGAGAGGCTTACTTGTGGCACTTGCGGCAAATTTGCTCAATTTGCTGGACTTAAGACCTGGTCGTTCATTGAAATGTTTCTTTTTATTTGCACTCATTTATATAGGCTTAGTGCGTTCTGTCCCCGGTATATTATTGTTATTTCCATTTCTGTTGGCTTCCTTGTTATATTTGCCAACCGATTTGTCTGAAAAGGGTATGCTTGGCGATGCGGGAGCTAATGTGTTGGGTGGAGTTCTTGGGTTGACGATTGTCTTAACAGCTCCTGCAACGTTTCAGCTTGTCTTGCTACTCTTTTTGCTGATGATTAACATTATAGCAGAAAGGGTGTCGTTGAGCCGGCTAATAGTAGAAAGGCCATTACTGCGTTTTTTTGACAATCTAGGCTTAAAAAATGGAGATAAATAGCATCTTTAGCAGGAATAGCAATTAATTTGCCGAATTAAGCCTGAGGAAGGAGAAGCGAAATGTTTAGCCGCCGTTTGGCAGCAGTGCTAAGTGTGGCTTCTATAGGAAGCCAATGTGAAGAACTTTCTATCGCCATTGATGGCGAGACGAGTAAGGCGCTAAATTACGTTTCACTGACAGGAAAAGCGTTTCCCGGTGATCGGGTAATTGTTAATACTACAGCAGTTGAGCTGGGTCTTGGCAGCGGCGGTTACCATTTTGTAATGTTGAATTTAAAACAACCGGAGCAGACTCTTGACGGTGTCGGTCACATTTTAAAATTGCGCTACACGCCAATGCAGCTGCGCGTGCTTTCCGTAGAGGAAGAAGAATCTCCATATCATCAGGTTATGGCTCAGGCTGCTTCCCTCGCAGGCATGCCGGTGGCTGTGGCTGAATTACATAGTATGTTGGCACCGCTTGCTCTATTGCTAAAAGAGGAAAAGCCAGGGATTCGCCTTGCCTATCTGATGACAGATGGCGGCGCTCTCCCGGCTTTTTTCAGCCGCTCGCTTTCTGAGCTGCGCCGGCAGGGAATAATCTGCGGTACTATTACCACAGGTCACTCCTTTGGCGGCGATTTGGAAGCGATTAATGTATACAGTGGATTATTGGCCGCTCGCCATGTGTTGCATGCCGACGCAGCAATTATTTCAATGGGACCGGGTGCTGCAGGTACGGGCACCAAGTATGGTTTTAGCGGTTTGGAAACGGGTGACAATCTAAATCGCGTTTCCTGTCTTAAAGGTCAGGCGGTGATGGTGTGTCGAGTCAGCTTTGCCGATTGCCGTGAAAGGCATAGGGGGATTTCGCATCATACGCTTACCGCTTTAGCCACTTCGACGCTGGTTAGTGTCCATCTGCCGTTACCGCTGCTGGCTGCTGCAGAACAGCAGTTTCTTGCGGCACAACTAGATGAGTCGGGTTTGGCTGACAAACATAGTGTTTTCTACTACGACGAACTTTCTCTTAAAATCTTAGCAGAAAACAAGCACTTCTGTTTAACCATGGGTCGTTCGTTGGAGGAGGACAGCGCTTTTTTTCTGGCAGTTGCTGCTGCTGCCCGCCATTTGTCGGCTTTGTTAAGCGGCGTCAGTGCAGGTTTGCAAGAATAAAATCCCTAAGCGTTATGCCTGCGGGAAGAGTCCTTAGATAGAGACGAAATTCCCGGACGGTTCCGCTGAAAATTAAGCAGTTTCTTTGTTTAAAGGTCCGCATTAATTTTCCTCCTTAGTTAATATAAATACCGCAGCATGTTTCTTTTTTATAGCATAGGTATATTCAAGTCCGTTTAAATTATGCATCGGAGGAAGCAGGATGGAAAAAACGGTATCTTCGCAGCTGATTTACGCCGGGAAAATTATAAATCTGCGGCTGGATGAGGTAGAATTGCAAAATGGGATGCAAGTTAAACGCGAGGTGGTGGAGCATCCAGGAGCGGTGGCGATTCTTGCTGTCACAACTGAAGGCGAAGCCTATTTTGTCCGCCAATATCGCAAAGCTATAGAAAAGGAACTGCTTGAAATACCGGCCGGCAAACTGGACGCGGGTGAGGAAGCTGAAACTTGCGCCATGCGCGAGCTGATGGAAGAGACAGGGATGAAGGCCGATAAAATGCGGCGCATCGCATTTTTCTACACTTCTCCCGGCTTTGCCTCTGAAAAGCTGTTTATTTACTTGGCTACCGAACTAAGCCCTGCGTCGGTGGAAAAGCCGCCTGACGAGTTGCTGGAAACGTTTCGCCTGCCTTTGCGTGATGCGGTGGCAATGGCTCGGCAGGGCAAGATTGAAGACGGCAAAACTTTAATTGCCTTGCTTTTGGCGGCAGATATCCTGGGGCTATAGGACATAAACGGCAGCACTGAAGCATACACTGTGCCAAAGTGGACGGGGAGGATGCTTGTGCTGCGAAACCTGCAGGAATTATTTGCCGAACATATCAGGTCTCAATGGTTTTTGTACATGTTGGTTATACTTATTTTTACCCTTGGAGTGGTGGCCGGTGCGCTCTCCGTTCGTCTGCTGGATGAAGGACAGAGCAGGGAGCTAAATGAATATTTTTACGGTTTTGTTGAATATCTCGCGGAGGAGCAACCTATGAGCCAGTCATTGATTTTGCAGCGTTCCGTGTTGCAGAACGGTAAATATGTCTTGCTTCTCTGGTTGTGTGGAGCAGTGTTTTTTGGCTTTGTCTTTGCTTTAGGCGCTGTTCTTTACCGTGGATTTACCATCGGATTTACGGTGGGGTTTATGGCAGAACAAAATACTGTGCAGGGAATCTTGTTTGCGGTGGGTGCCGTTTTGCCGCAAAATCTCCTTTTTGTGCCGCTTACTGTTGTGGCGGGAGTTTTGTCGGTTTCATTTTCATTGCTGCTGTTGCGGCGACGCATGACAAGAAAGCAAATTCCCTTAGGTCCATATTTTTTTCAGTATACAATGGCTCTGTCTTTAGTAGCTCTGGCATTTATCATCGGCAGTTTGGTGGAAGCCATGATTACACCTGTATTTATGAAAGCAGTAGTATCATTGCTTTAATTAATCAAAAGATGTTAGTGAAGAAGGTGATTGAATGATAATCGGTGTGCCAAAAGAAATAAAAATGGACGAAATGCGTGTCTCAGTAGTGCCATCCGGCGTAGAGATGCTTGTCACTGCCGGGCATCGCGTCTTGGTTGAAAGAAATGCCGGCAGCGGAGCCGGTTTTTTGGACAAGGCATATGTACAGGCAGGCGCAGAGCTGATGGCTGACGGACAAGCAGTCTGGGAACAGGCCGAGCTGATTGTTAAAGTAAAAGAACCTCTGCCTTCGGAATATGGGTTGATTCGGGAAGAGCAAATTATTTTTACTTTTCTACATCTTGCCGCGGTGCCTGAATTAGCGGCTGCGCTTGCTGATAAAAAAGCGGTGGCTGTAGCGTATGAAACCATCCAGCAAACAGATCATTCTTTGCCTTTGCTCGAGCCTATGAGTGAGATTGCGGGCAAAATGTCTATTCAAGTCGGTGCCAGGCTGCTGGAAAAGACATTCGGCGGACGGGGTGTGTTGCTTGGCGGTGTGCCGGGGGTTCCCCCCGCTGATGTAGTAATTATCGGTGCCGGCACAGTAGGTCAAAACGCAGCCCGAATTGCATTAGGGGTGGGTGCTCAAGTCACAATGCTGGATCTGAACGTGCAAAGAATGAGGATGGTTTATGATTTATTTGCCGGTCGGGTTATTACTACCATGTCAAACAGTTACAATATTGCCAAAGCAGTTCAGCATGCTGATTTACTGGTGGGAGCTGTTTTAATACCCGGAGCGAAAGCACCGCGGCTGGTGAGTGAAGAGATGGTGAAAACTATGAAAGCCGGCGCTGTAATCATCGACGTGGCAATTGACCAAGGCGGAATCATTGAAACTATTGACCGGATTACTACCCACAGCAGTCCTGCTTATCTAAAACACGGCGTATTACATTATGCTGTGCCTAATATGCCGGGCGCAGTTCCCCGTACGTCAACTTTTGCGCTCACCAATGTTACATTCCCCTATCTCCTGCAGTTGGCCAACAAGGGTTACAAACAAGCTTTTGCTGAAAATCCCGTACTGTCAGCAGGAGCGAATTTAGTTGGCGGCTACTATACCCATCCGGATGTGGCGCAAGCTCTTGGTCAAGCATATACTCCATTATCCTCCTGCATTTAAAGCAGACGATGTTTGTGGTGGATTTGCCGGGTAAGTTCTAAAATTTGGCTTCTTCCATATGCTGATGGTGAGGGGGATTAGTCATGATTTTGTTGCTTAGAAGGCGGGTTTACCGACTGTTAATTTTTATGCTAACTATGGTGCTTGTTTTGCCGTTGATCCAATATTATCTCATTATGGCACTAAATCCTCAATTTGTGCAGTTTGGCGAGCCGCGCGGAGCAGCACTGAAAGTTTTGGTTGGAGCAGACAATTGCGCCGAGGAACAGGGGGAGCTTTTTAAATTTTTAGCAATCTTACATGAATTTTATCAAAATGGGATATGATTTTCATGGGATAAAAGGATTTTTTTGCTAGATGTGGAATCAAGTAAAAAGTTTGCCGGTACGGAAAAAAGGAGAGCTTGTATGGATAGGACGCTGAAGGATTATATCTACTACGTTTCAGTTGAAAAAGGTTTGGCAAAAAACACACTAGAATCTTACAGACGTGATCTATCCGGATATTTAAGTTATCTGCAGCAATCCGGCATAACCGCAATGGAAGACAGTTCACGCGGCAATATTGTCGGTTATTTGTTGAGTTTGAAACAGAGCGGCAAAGCCACCACAACCCTTTCTCGCAACTTGTCTTCTATTCGCTCATTTTATAACTATCTCTTTCAGGAAAAAATGATTGTGGAAAACCCGGCCTCCGACCTGGAGTCTCCTAAAATAGCTAAGAAACTTCCCCGGGTACTTTCTCTGCAGGAAATGGACTTATTATTGGAGCAGCCGGATCAACTGCATGTAACAGGAGTCAGAGATAAGGCGATGCTGGAAGTGATTTATGCTACCGGCATCCGGGTATCGGAACTGATTTCTCTTGACACGGGCGATATTAATTTAGAGGCAGGTTTTATTCGCTGTCTGGGCAAAGGTTCTAAGGAACGGATCATTCCCCTTGGTTCGGTGGCTGTCCGCAATGTGGATCGTTACTTGACAGAGGGGCGGCCGAAGCTGGTGCGCCAAAAAGGTGAAGAGGCGTTATTTGTTAATCAGCACGGAAAAAGATTAACCCGGCAGGGTTTTTGGAAAATTTTAAAGCAATATGCCCGCACTGCCGGTATCAGTAAAGATATTACGCCGCATACTATGCGTCACTCATTTGCAACCCACCTGTTGGAGAATGGCGCCGATTTGCGTTCTGTGCAAGAGATGCTAGGGCATGCAGATATTTCGACCACGCAAATTTACACGCAAGTAACAAGAAGAAAACTACGCGATGTTTATGAAAAAACGCATCCGCGTGCCTAATGAGGCTAGGAGGCAGACGTGAAGATTAGTAGAGTTTTAATAATAGTGCTTGACGGTCTAGGCGTGGGGGAACTCCCCGACGCCTCATTTTATGGTGATGCCGGCAGCAACACATTAGCTAACACTGCAAAAGCGGTGGGCGGCCTGCGCCTTCCTCTATTGGAATCTTTTGGGCTGGGCTGTCTGACAGAGGTATCAGGTGTAGCATGTACTGCCCAGCCGGTTGCTGCCTATGGGAAAATGGCCGAGCTTTCCAAGGGAAAAGATACTACTACCGGACACTGGGAAATGACGGGGATTATCTTGGATAAGCCGTTTCCGGTATTTGAGGAAGGTTTTCCGCCGGAGGTGATTGAACCGTTTGAGGCTGCTATCGGCCGCAAAGTTTTGGGCAACGTAAAAGCGTCAGGCACAGAAATTATTCAGCAGCTTGGAGAAGAGCATCTTAGGACAGGCTATCCGATTATTTATACCTCTGCCGACAGCGTGTTTCAGATTGCGGCTCATGAAGATATTGTTCCGCTGGAGCTTCTTTATGAATGGTCTGCGGCAGCGAGAAGCCTGCTGCGTGAGGAACATGCGGTTGGTCGCGTAATTGCCCGCCCGTTTACGGGCCAAGCAGGTGATTTCCGGCGAACCACAAACCGCAAGGATTATTCTTTGCTTCCGCCGCGGCCGACGCTCCTTGATATCCTGACTGCGAACGCTTTCCCGGTAGTCGGTATAGGCAAAATTGACGATATTTTTGCAGGGCGCGGCATTGCTTTTTCTTATCATAGTAAAAGCAATGATGAGGGGATGGCAAAGATTTCGGAAGCCATGGATCGCTTCCCGCAAGGGCTGATTTTTGCTAATCTGGTCGATTTTGATATGCTTTATGGCCATCGAAATGATGCTTTGGGTTATGCCCGCGCTTTGGAACAGTTTGATTTTTTGCTTGGGAATATTCTTGCTAAATTGCAGGAGAGCGATATCCTTTTTGTGGTTTCTGACCATGGTTGCGACCCAATTTTTCCGCATACCGACCATACGCGGGAATATGTGCCGTTACTTGCTTACGGCCCTAAAGTGCGTCCCGCAAATCTGGGAATCCGTCAGACGTTTGCCGATTTGGGCGCCACGGTGGCTGCGCTGCTGGGGCTGCCGCCGCTGGAGGCCGGCAAAGATTTTACTGCTGAGTTGGGGCTGGTTGACAAGTGAATATACTGACTATTATTGAGAAAAAGCGGGACGGGAAAGTTCTCGCGCCTGCTGAAATTAATTTTTTTATGAAAAATTATCAAAATGGTTTTATTCCTGATTACCAGGCGGCCGCTTTTCTGATGGCTATCTATTTTCAAGGGATGGATAGTGTGGAAACGATTGCTCTCACAGAGGCAATCGTTAATTCCGGGGAAACCTTAGATTTTTCCTTTTTGGGCAGGCCGGTTGCCGACAAGCATTCTACAGGCGGTGTTGGCGATAAAACGACTTTGATTTTATTGCCAATGCTTGTAGCCTGCGGCGTCACTGTGGCAAAAATGTCTGGTCGTGGTCTTGGCCACACCGGCGGGACGATTGATAAACTTTCCTGTATTCCAGGCTTTCGCACTGAGATGAGCCGTTCTCAATTTTTAGAGCAGGTGCGATCCTTGGGCTTTGCTATCACGGGACAGTCAGCGGAGATGACGCCGGCAGACGGTATGCTTTATGCTTTGCGTGACGTTACGGCTACTGTGGACAGTATTCCGTTGATTGCCTCATCAGTAATGAGCAAGAAAATAGCTGCGGGAGCTAAGTACATTATTCTTGATGTGAAAGCAGGCAGCGGCGCTTTTATGCGTGACGAGCAGTTGGCTCGCAAGTTGGCAGAGGAAATGGTTGCCATCGGTAATGCTTTAGGCAGAAAAACGGTAGCGCTAATTACTGCAATGGATCAACCGTTAGGTTCTGCGGTGGGAAATCATTTGGAAGTGCTGGAAGCTATTGCTGCGTTAAAAGGAGAAGGTCCTAGTGATTTGACGATGCTGTCGATTGAACTGGGCGCAGAACTGTTAGTGGCATGCGGTTTGGCACATGAATTGCACGAAGCGAGGGAAAAATTGTCCGCTTCGCTCTCTAACGGTGCAGCATTAGCTATGTTTCGTCGTTTTATTGCAGCCCAAGGAGGCGATACCTCCGTGTTGGCAGAGCCGCAAAAATTAGGTTCTCCCGCGTTCACAGCCGTGCTTCGCAGCACTCAAAAAGGGGTGGTGGCAGGTCTTGATGCCAGGAGAGTGGGTCTTGCCGCGGTGCATCTAGGTGCCGGCCGCGAAAGAAAAGGCGATTCTATAGATTTGACTGCCGGGATTTATCTGCACAAGAAAATCGGTGATTCTTTAGAGAAGGGCGACATTTTAGCTGAACTTTTCACAAGTTCAGCAGACAAGCTTGCCATTGCCCAGGAAAAATTAGTTGCTGCCTATTTGATTGGCGACGCCCCGAAGGAAAGCTGCCCGCTTATTCTTGGCCGCGTTAAATAATTACATAAAATATAATAATAGTTGCCGCCTGCGGGCGGTATATTTTTTTTTTGTTGCCGGAAGATAGAAATATCAAACCTCAAGAAGGAGGAAAATTAATGCGAAAGAAAATGCTTTTGATGTTTTTGCTTAGTTTTATGATTGTGTTATTTGCAGCGTCACATACTCTTGCCCAGGATTTTAACTTTGCCTCTAAAGCGCAACTCTTGATCGACACAAACAGCGGAAAAATTCTCTATGAGAATAATATTCACGAAAAACTTTATCCTGCCAGTGTGACTAAAATCATGACAATGTTACTCGCCATGGAGGCTTTGGAAGAGGGTAAAGTTAAGGCGGATGAGATGATTCCCGTAAGTGAAAGAGCTGCAGGACTGGGTGGTTCACAGATTTTTCTTGCCCCCGGCGATCGAATCACTTTTGCAGAAATGATGATTGGCATCGGTGTCGGCTCAGCTAATGACGCCTCCATGGCCATGGCGGAGTTTCTCGCCGGTTCAGCTGAAGTTTTTGTGGAACAGATGAACAAAAAGGCTCAGGAGTTAGGCATGACAAATACAAATTTTGTCAATCCACACGGACTGCATGATGAGAACCACTATACTACTGCCTTTGATATTTCTTTAATGTCCTTGGAGCTGCTTAGTCATCCTAAAATTCACGAATGGATTACAATCTGGTATGACGAAGAGTTTTTGCAAGGAAAGATAAAAAAAAGGGAAGGTGTTTACCTTAGCAATTCCAATCAAATAATACGTTTCTACGAAGGCGGGGACGGTCTAAAAACAGGCTTCACCCGGGAAGCAGCCAATTGCATTTCAGCCACGGCTGTCAGAGACGGCACTCGCTTTCTGGCGGTTATTCTCGGGGCTCCCGGGCGGCCGGCTCTTTTTGCTGAAGCCAGGACGCTGCTCGATTATGGTTTTGCCAACTGGCGGAGCCTGCCGGTAGCAGAGAAAGGTGAAGTGCTTGGTCGTGTCAAGGTAGATAAAGGTTCAGTCGAAGAAATTGATTTTGTAGCTAAAGAAAGATACTCTTTGCTGGTCAAAAAGGGAACGAAGGAGCAAGTGATCCATGAAATTATAATCCCCGAGCGTTTGACTGCTCCTTTGGAGACTTCAACTCAAATCGGTACTTTGCTAGTTAAGTCGGCGGCAGGAGAAGAGTTGGGGCGGGTAGCGTTAGTGCCTGCAGCTGATGTGCAACGAGCTAGTATTATCACCTTCTTCCGCCGTTTTGTCGGGCACTGGCTCCGCTTTGGCAGATAATGGTAGGCAAATGCCTGCATGTCTCAACTATTGATGCTGAGAAAATCAGCAGAGAGTGTCCGCGGTTGTCGTACAGAACCGGTCACTGCGTTCACAAAATTCCCCTCCCTTGGAGGGGTGGTGCGCAGCCCCGGGGTGGTTCTCACCTCGCTCAGTCTTCTCTCCCCTCCAAAACTCAACCACAAGAACCGTCCCCGCGGTTGTCGTACAGAACCCTCTCCACCCTTTGGGGGGAGAGGGCAAGGGTGAGGGGGGAGGGAGTTTTCCTTTTGGATGACGCAACCTCTCGTGCACTTCTTGCGGTTATTCCTGCGGTCACTGCGTTCACAAAATTCTCCTCCTTTGGAGGGGAGGTGCGCAGCACCGGGGTGGTTCTCACCTCGCTCAGTCTTCTCTCCCCTCCAAAACTCAACCACAAGAACCGTCCCCGCGGTTGTCGTACAGAACCCTCTCCACCCTTTGGGGGGAGAGGGCAAGGGTGAGGGGGGAGGGAGTTTTCCTTTTGGATGACGCAACCTCTCGTGCACTTCTTGCGGTTATTCCTGCGGTCACTGCGTTCACAAAATTCCCCTCCTTTGGAGGGGAGGTGCGCAGCACCGGGGTGGTTCTCACCTCGCTTAGCCTTCTCTCCCCTCCAAAACTCAACCACAAGAACCGTCCCTGCGGTTGTCTTTACGTGAATTTAACTAAATGGCAGGAGTTTCTAGAGAGTTGTAGAATTAAGATTACAGAGGCCAATATCAACCGAAAGATTGGGGACAAGGGGGAGAATGCCTGTGGAAATAGTTATGAAACGGGCAGGAAGCACACTTTTAGTGCGCATGGCGGGCGAGTTGGATCATCACGCAGTAACCGGGCTTCGGGATAAAATTGACAATAAACTTACGCTTGATAATTTAAAAAATATTATTTTCAACTTTAGCGGCGTTGATTTTATGGATAGTTCAGGCTTGGGGATGGTTCTTGGTCGGTATAAATTAGTCTCGGCACAGGGAGGCAAGGTGCTAGCCTGTTCCTTGAGGCCGCGAGTGCAACGCGTGTTTGATCTATCGGGTCTGCAGGCAAAAATTCCTGTTTTCTTGTCAGAGCAGGAAGCCCTAAAGAATGTGTAGGGGGGAAAGCAGATGGATAATCATATGAAATTAGAAATTCCGAGCAAATCGCAGAACGAAGCTTTCGCCCGCGTTGTAGTTGCAGCTTTTGCAGCGCAGGCTGACCCTACCATTGATGAGATTTCCGATATCAAAACGGCAGTGAGCGAGGCGGTAACAAATGCGGTAATTCACGGCTACGAAAACGGCTTCGGTACTATTATCGTCACTGCCGCATTAAAAGACAGACGTTTGGAAGTCTCGGTAACAGATTACGGTGTCGGGATTGCTGATGTTGAACAGGCTCGCGAACCTCTTTATACTTCAAAACCGGAACTGGACCGCTCCGGCATGGGATTTACCATTATGGAAAATTTTATGGACGAATTCACCTTGACTTCAGCTCCAGGCAAAGGAACTACTGTTACAATGGTGAAGATATTTAGCCAAATTAAGACCGGACGAGATGCATAAGTGAATTTTATGGATGATGCGGTAAAAAAACATATTCCGCTTGTTCGCAGCTTGGTGAAGCGGTACTGCGGTGAGTTTGCCGAGGAGGATGATCTTTTTCAGGTAGGCTGTATCGGGTTGTTAAAAGCTTTGCGGAAATATGACCCGGAGCGCGGCACCGCATTTACCACCTATGCTGTGCCTGTTATTGCAGGAGAAATTAAGATGTACTTGCGAGGACAGGGTGCGCTGAAATTCAGCCGTGCGCTTGCCAGTCAGGCCGGTCGGGTGAAAAGACTGCAAGGTGAATTGGAGCAGCGTCTCGGACGGCAGCCTGTTTTAAGTGAGCTGTCCGCCGCTTGTGGTCTTGCGCAGGAAGAACTTTTGCTGGTTCTGGACGTGGGTTGTGTGCCGCTCTCTCTGGATGCCATTGAGCCGGGAGTACAGGCGGAATTGGCGGTGACTGCAGCAGAGTTTGATCAAGTGGTGGACAGACTGGCTTTGAGCGAAGCGCTCACTTCTTTACCTGAACGCGAGCGCAGGATTGTGCTTTACCGTTTTTTTCGACATAAGTCACAGCAGGAAACTGCTGATATCCTGGGTATTTCGCAAATGCATGTTTCGCGTTTGGAAAAAAGGATAATTAATGAATTAAAGAAACAACTGGCATAAAAAGCTCTTAATTTTGAGCCTTATATTTTTTTTCGGCTACGGGGAAACTACCGACAAGATAAGGAGGTGAGTAAATGGCTGTTGCAAAAATTATTGAACTTGTCGGTGAATCAAACAAGGGTTGGGAAGATGCGGTGCAGAGGGCTGTTGCCGATGCGTCAAAAACTGTGGAAAATATTACGGGTGTGGAAGTATGCAATATGACCGCAAATATTGATGACGGCAGAATCTCGGAATACAAGGTGAATGTGAAGGTTGCTTTCGGTGTGCTGAATCGTTAAACGGCTAAACTAACCCTCCGAATCGGAGGGTTTTTAAAAGTAATTAAGAGGATTTGACAGGGGAGGTAGAGCATGGGTGTTCGAGTAGGGATTCCGCGCGCATTGTTATATTATCACTATTATCCCGGATGGGAGGCATTTTTCCGTGCGCTGGGTGCGGAAGTGGTCTTGTCGGATGAAACCACAAAAGCAATTTTGGATCGCGGTGTTCGTGACGCTGTTGATGAGGCTTGCCTCCCGGTGAAGCTCTATCTTGGTCACCTGGCAAACCTGCGAGATAAAGGAGTCGATTATATTTTTGTTCCCCGTATTGTTTCCGTGGAACGAAAAAGGTATCTGTGTCCAAAGTTTCTGGGTTTGCCGGAAATTGCGCGTTTTTGTGTGCCCGGATTGCCTGAACTGCTTGATGTCGAGATTAATGTCTATGAGCGCTATCATAAATCCAAACGGAGTCTGGAAGAATTAGCAAGTCGTTTTGGTTCTTCAAAACAGGCGGGCAAATTGGCTTTGCAGGAAGCAAAAGTTGCGCAGAAAGCCTATGAGGACAAACTTAGGCAAGGTTATACACCACAAGACGTTTTCAGCGGAAAAGAGAGAAAAGAAAACGGGCGTATTAAGGTGGCTGTACTTGGCCACGCGTATAATCTCAATGACCCCTATACCAGTATGGGCTTGCTTGAGAAGTTGCGTGAAATGGGTGCTGAGATAATCACTACAGAGATGCTGCTTCCCGAGGAGATTAAGCGGGGCAACGATTTTTTAAATAAAGAGATATTTTGGACATTTGGCAAAGAACTGTTGGGTGCGGCGTTTCATTTGTTAGATGAGGGGAATATCCAGGGGATAGTGTTGGTAGTTTCTTTCGGCTGCGGACCTGATTCGCTAATCTGTGAATTAGTGGAACGTATCTATCGCAGAGAGAAAACTGTGCCGCTGCTAATGCTTACGCTTGACGAACATACCGGACAGGCGGGAGTAGTTACCCGTCTCGAAGCGTTTATGGATATGTTGCGCTGGAGGGAAGCGATATGAAAGTGACTTATCCGCATATGGGTTTAATTTCTATTGCTTTCCATGGTTTGCTCAGAGACTTGGGTCTTGATGTCTTGCCGCCGCCCCCGATTACAAAAAAAACTATCAACTTAGGAGTGCTTCATTCTCCTGAGTTTGCCTGCTTTCCTCTAAAAGTAAATATGGGTAACTTTATTGAATCGTTAGAATTGGGAGCCGATACTATTGTGATGGCGGGAGGAAGTGGGCCTTGCCGTTTCGGCTATTATGCTGAGGTTCAGCGGGAAATTCTAACTGATTTGGGATATAAGTTTAAGATGATTGTTTTAGAACCTCCGCAAGAGAGAGGCATTTTGCTTGAGAAAATAAAAGAATTGGGTGCCAAACGCAGTTGGCCGGGTATTCTGCAGACGCTGCAGACTACCTGGCGAAGAATCAAGGCTCTAGACGAAATTCATGCCCAAAGTTTGCGGATTCGTCCGCGGGAGATTGTAAAAGGAAGCACAAGCAAAGCATATGAAAAGGCATTGATACCTATAGCTGAAGCACGAACGCCGCGGGAAGTGAGTCAAGGATTACGGATGGCGCGTGAAATCCTTGGCGGCGTGCCGATTGATGCTGGGAAGAAAGTGCTGCGTATTGGTTTTGTAGGGGAGATATATATGCTTTTGGAACCTTACGCCAACTTAGAAGTGGAAAGATTGCTGGGCGAGATGGGGGTAGAAGTAGAGCGTTCTGTTTATATGTCTCACTGGATCAAAGACCATTTGTTATATAAATCTCTCGGCCTGGCCGGAAATAAGCCGACAAAAAAGGCGGCAGCTCCCTATTTGAAACATTTTGTGGGCGGTCACGGGTGGGAGTCGGTGGGTGATACAGTCCGCTTTGCCAAACGCGGCTTTGACGGCGTAATTCATGTTTTGCCGTTTACCTGCACGCCGGAAATTGTGGCGCAAAGTATTTTGCCTACAGTCAGTCGGGAGCAGGGAATCCCGGTGATTTCTTTTTCTTTGGACGAGCAGTCGGGAGAAGCTGGCTTTCAAACACGTCTGGAAGCGTTTTTGGATTTGTTGGAACAGCGCAAAAAGAGAAAAAGTTTTCTTGCGCCGCTATAAATCCGACACTTAGAAATCACTATAGTTTCCGTGAGAAAATGCTTTTAGCGTATATATTATTTAATTGTTTATTTGTGGTATAATGGGTAAGGATTTGAGGGGAGGAGCAGGATGCAGGCAATAACCACTCATCAGAATGCGGATTTTGACGCCTTAGCTTCCATGGTAGCCGCCGGCAAACTTTATCCGGAAGCTTGTCTGGTAGTGCCGGGCTCACTCAATCTCAATGTCCGTGAATTTGTTTCCCTTTATAAAGATACGTTTCATTTGAAAAGTCAAAAAGAGATTGATTTGGCAAAGGTGAATAAACTAGTAGTAACTGATACCAGGCAAAAGAATAGAATAGGTCCTTTTAAGAAGATACTGGAGCAGATTACTGAAATCCATCTTTATGACCATCATCCGGATACTGACGAGGATCTGACAGGTCAACTGACTGTCTTTGCAGAAGTTGGCTCCACTACGACACTAATACTGGAGCGGATTTACAAGCAAGATATTCCGCTCTCATCTTTTGAAGCCACGCTGTTTGCCTTAGGTATTTATGAAGATACAGGCTGCCTGACTTTTGAGACTACAACGGCCAGAGATGTTGAGGCTCTCTGGCGATTATGGCAGTCAGGCGTTAATTTGAAAGTTGTCAATCACTTTCTGAATCGACCGCTGAGCGACGAGCAGCGTGTCATGCTTGATGCTTTGTTAACTTCTACAGAATATCATGAACTGCGCGGCGTGCGGGCGGCAGTGGCAACAGCGGAAAGTGACGGTTATGTGGGCGGGCTGTCGCTGTTGACTCATAAGTTGCTTGAGATGGAAGCCGTGGATGTAATTTTTTCTGTGGTGGCAATGGAGGATCGCATCTATGTCGTAGGCCGCAGTCGCCTTGATTATCTTGATTTGGGGCTGGTGTTAGCGCCGCTAGGCGGCAAAGGCCACAAACATGCCGCGTCGGCTTCCGTGCGCGACAGATCCCTCACGGAAGTGCGGGATATTCTGGTTGGTTCTCTATACAAGCAAGTTTCGCCTGTAAAAGTGGCCAGTGAGATTATGTCGGTGCCGGTGCGGACTATTACTCCTGATACTTCAGTGGAGCGGGCGAAAGAGCTTATGTTGCGCTACGGTCACAGCGGGTTCCCGGTGGTAGACCAGCACGGATTGGTAGGGATTATTTCCCGGCGTGATCTGGAAAAAGCAGCTCATCACGGTTTGGGTCACGCGCCGGTAAAAGGGTACATGAATAAAAGACCTTTGACGGTCGCTCATGATTTGCCTGTGCGTAAGATTCAAGAAATGATGATCGAGCACAATGTGGGCCGCCTGCCGGTCACTGACAACGAGGGGATTATCGGGATTGTGACGCGCACCGATGTGTTAAGGAATATGGAAGGCGGAGAAAAAGTGCGTTGCGGAGGCGGGCGGTGCCTGCCTGCCCCCGGGGACGACCTGACGCCGCTGATAAATGCCCGTTTGCCAAAAAAAATACAGAGTTTGTTGTTGCTTGTCGGACAAAAGGCAGAGAAGGAAAATGTGCGTGTTTTTGCGGTGGGCGGTTTTATTCGTGATCTGCTCTTACAAATTCCAAATCACGATTTAGATCTGGTGGTGGAAACGGCGGCGATTCCTTTTGCTGAAAAGTTAAACGAATTGCTGCGCGGTCAGTTGACTATTCATGAACAGTTTGGCACGGCTTCCATTATTATCTCGGGTGGGATTCAAATTGATCTTGTAACTTCCCGCCAGGAATTTTATGCACGTCCTGCAGCATTGCCGGAAGTGGAACAGAGTAGTCTGAAAAATGACCTCTTTCGCAGGGACTTTACGATCAATACTTTGGCGTGCAGTTTAAAAGTCTCTGAGTTTGGCACGCTGATAGATTTTTTCCATGGGATAGAAGATCTGGAAAAAGGCTTAATCCGTGTCCTTTATAATCTTAGCTTTGTAGAAGACCCGTTGCGTGTTTTGCGTGCCGTTCGTTTTGAACAGCGCTTCGCTTTTCGTTTGGAAGAAACAACATTGTCGCTTTTGGAAAACGCCGCCCAGACTCGCGTTCTGGAGAAGGTAAGCAAAGAGCGTCTATATGACGAAATTCAGTTGGCATTGTTGGAAGAGAAGGCTCCTGAAATTCTGATACGCTACTTTGAGCTGCAGCTTGCACCACTGCTTTTTCCCGGAGTTTGTTACAGTGAAAAATTGAAAAATCGCCTGACCTCTGCCCGTGAAATGATTGCTTGGGCCGGACGAAACTGGCCGGATGCGGCAGTATCGCCGTCTGCGCTTTATCTGGCTGCGCTGATGCTTGATTTGCCCTTCCAGGAAGCACGTCACCTTTGCAGACGGCTGCGTCTGCCAAGAAATGAAGTGGAGCGAGTGTTGGCAGCAGTCGAATCAGTCCCAAAACTAAAGTCAGCGCTGTCATCCTCGGAATTGTTAAAAAACAGCGAACTTTATCAGCTTTTCAGCGGACTGCCAGCAGAGGTATTGCTCTTATTGCAGGTGGAGAATGGTTTAAGCCGCATTTGGGAGAGCACATCTTTGTATTGGGAAAGATTGCGTCATATTAAGCCTGATGTGGGCGGACGTGATTTGCTGGCAGAGGGCTATCTGCCCGGTCCGCTTTTCCAGGAAGTTTTACTTGCCATAAAAGATGCCCGGCTGGATGGATTGGTTTCGAATCGGGAAGAGGAACTGTCTCTTGCCCGAAAACTATTTGCCATGAAGGAGATAAAAAATGCCTAATTTCTTTGGCGGCGGGGTAGAAATGTTATACCGAATTCCTGCCTTGCTGTTAGCTATTACTTTTCATGAGGCAGCTCATGCATTTATGGCTTATCGTTTAGGGGATCCTACGGCAAAAGACCAAGGGCGGCTCACCTTAAATCCGCTTAAGCATTTGGATCCACTGGGCACACTGGCGTTACTTATTTTCCGATTCGGATGGGCTAAGCCGGTACCGGTGAATCCAATGTATTTTAGAGGTGACCGCCGCCGCGGAATGTTCCTGGTAGGCTTAGCGGGGCCTGCAACTAATTTCATGTTAGCGTTTTTATCTATGTTTGTCTTATTAACAAGCCCTCTTACGCTTGAAGGTCATCTTGGCAATATCATCGTTCAGGTTTATTGGTACAATGTGCTGCTTGGCATTTTTAATCTTCTTCCTTTGCCGCCGCTAGACGGGTCGAAAGTATTCTCCTATTTTCTGCCGCGTCAGACGGCTTATAAGTTAGGTCAGTTAGATCAATACGGCCCCCTGATTCTGATACTATTGATTTTTACCGGGGTTTTATCTACTATTCTGGGGCCGCTTTTTAATGTGGCGCATTATGTAATTTCAACGCTGGTTTCACTTTTGACCGGCTTTTAGAGAGGGGTAGTTCTTCATGGAGCAAAAGAAAATAATTCTTAGCGGCATGCGACCCACAGGGCGGTTGCAGCTTGGCAATCTGCTGGGGGCGCTCGATAACTGGGTAAAATTGCAGGAGCAATATCATTGTTTTTTTTCTGTGGTGGATTGGCATGCTCTGACCACCGGCTACGAAGATACATCAGAGATTAGAGAAAATATTTACCAGATGCTGATGGACTGGCTTGCCGCCGGTTTGGATCCGGAGAAAAATGTGATTTTTCGTCAGTCTGATGTGAAGGAACACGCGGAATTGCATCTTTTGCTTTCTATGGTCACGCCGCTTTCGTGGTTGGAGCGTGTGCCTACTTATAAAGACCAAATTGAGCAATTGCGAGAGAGGAATCTGGCCACCTACGGATTTTTGGGTTATCCTCTTCTTCAGGCTGCCGACATTTTAGTCTATCGGGCTGACGCGGTGCCGGTTGGAGAGGACCAGGCGCCGCATATTGAAATGACCAGAGAAATTGCCCGTCGCTTCAACTTTCTTTACAAACAAGCTGTCTTTCCTGAACCGGCAACATTGCTAAGCCAGGTCAAGCTTTTGCCTGGAATTGACGGACGGAAAATGAGCAAATCATACGGCAACACGATCGAAATGTCGGAAGATCCAAATGAAGTGCGCAAAAAGGTTAGTCAAATGCTTACAGACCCCGGTCGTCAGCGCAAGACAGATCCCGGCAATCCCGATATTTGTATTGCCTACGCTTTTCATGGAGTGTTTAATTCCGCAGAGGTGCTTAATGTGGCGGAAGTCTGCCGCAAGGGTGAGATTGGTTGTGTGCAATGCAAAAAAATCTTGGCTGAGCAGGTAGCCGCCTATCTTGAACCAATTTATGAGCGTCGTCAGCAGTTGGAGGGAAAGCGGGAATATATTCGCGACATTTTGCAGACAGGTGCCAAAAAAGCGCGGGAAGCGGCTGGGGCAACGATGGAAGTAGTGCGTGACGCAATGAAGCTCACTCTCTAAGAGGTGAAGATGCCGGTGGAATATCGAGTTAGTCTGCCTGTGTTTGAGGGGCCATTTGCTCTGCTTTTTCATCTGATAGAAAAGGCGGAGGTAGATATTTACGAAATTTCTATCTCGGAGATTACAGCTCAGTATCTTGCTTATCTGCAGGCTATGGAGAAAATTAATCTGGATTTGGCTTCGGAATTCTTGGTCATGGCTGCCACACTATTGAAATTGAAGTCGAAAAAACTTCTCCCCGTGACAGTAGAAAGCTGCACCGATTCCGAAGAGCTCAACATGACTATAGATTCCCGGGAGGAATTAGTACAACGTCTGTTGGAGTACAGACATTTTAAGGCGGTTGCCGGCGAGTTGAGGAGCTATGAACAAGCGCAAAAGCGTGTTTTTGTCCGCTCTCTTTGCGGAGGTAAAATTGTGCTTGTAAATCCGGCAGCGGAAGCAGATGCCGGTGCAGTTACTTTGCCGGGCTTGATGGAAGCGTTTCAAAGACTGTTGGCAAAAAGGGAACAGCAACCTCAAGAGATAGTTCCCGACGATTTTTCTGTTCATGATAAAGTCAAATATATTATGTATATGTTACGGGGCAAAAAAGAGGGTGTGGATTTTTTGGCGCTCTTTACCCGTGGTGCCGGGTTGACTGAGATTATCGTGACATTTTTTGCCTTGTTGGAACTTGTGCGAGTCCGCAAAATCAGAGTGTGGCAGTCTGATCCCTTCGGCAGCTTGCTGCTAGCGCTAAGGTAAAATCCCGGAGGTGGCGAAGGTGTCAATTAAACCGCTGGTGGAAGCATTACTTTTTACAACCGAAGAACCGCTATCCGCTGATAAATTGGCAGAAATTATCGGCGTAGCAACAAATGATGTGCGTGAGGCTTTGCAACAGTTGAAAATTGAATACTCTCAGGCAGAACGAGGTATTCAAGTAATGGAAATTGCCAAAGGATTCCAGTTGGGGACGAAACCGGAATTGGCACCGGTGCTGGAAACCATGTTTAAGGGAGAGAAAAGTTATATTCTTTCTCAGGCAGCCCTAGAAACTTTGGCTATTATCGCTTATCGCCAGCCTGTAACAAGGGTTGATATTGAATGCGTGCGCGGCGTGAAAGTTGACGGCGTGCTGGAGACACTGCATAAACGTCGCTTTATTCGGACTGTCGGTCGTAAGGACGCACCAGGCCGACCCATTCTCTACGGCACTACTAAGGAATTTCTAAAATATTTCGGTTTAAAGGACTTAAGCCAGTTGCCGCACCCTGCCCTAACTGAATAGTTGACACAAACTTAGCACGCTAGCAGGCGTGCTTTTTTTGGGAAATTATCTCAAAACACGGAGCCTCTTTCTTAGGTATTGCATACTCACCCAACTGCTTCGCTCGCACGTTTTCGCAGCTGCGAACCGCAATTCTTGCTAACATGCCAAAACCTCCGGGCAGAGTGCAAGTGAACCGTTGGCATGTTTTAACGCTGCGAATCGCGGTTCGCTGATCGCTGCTTTTACTTAACGCTCGCTTCAGCATTCTGTGAAAGTCTGCAATTCACTGAAAGAAAGGACGCATTGAGATTAAAGTTTCGTTACGTGAAATAATTCCCCTCCGGTGGAGGGGTGGCGCAAAGCGCCGGGGTGGTTAACTCCTGTGGAGGGGTGGTTACCTACGATGGAGTTTCTGCCTTTTAGAGGCTAGTGTTTTGAGAGTTTGTTGAGGCGTTATGCGACCACCCCGCCCTTGCGGGCACCCCTCCAGGGGAGGGGAATTTTTGTGCCAGGAAATTGTATCGTTTCCGACGTAATGGGCTAGACGCGTCAGTTGATAGAAAACGCGAAGCGTCTTTCTTATATCTTGTATTTTTCTATATATAACGGGAATGGTAAAAAAAAGCTCTGAGTGGTGGTCAAATGGAGTTATTGTGGCAGCTTCTTCCCGGGTATATTGCGCTCTTTTTACTTGTTCTGTTACTCCCGGTGCGCATAAATATCTTTTTTGTTTGGGATGATAAAGATGAGTTTATGACTATCCGCGTTAGCACTTTGTTTTCTCTGATTCGCTTTGCGGTAGAGGTTCCGGCGGTAAAGCAGAAAAAAGCGCTGGAATTCACATTGGATGCAGAGCTAAAGGCTGGTCAAGACGAGCTAATCAGACAGGAGCGAGAAACAGTGTCGCTTCTCGATTTGAAGTGGGAAAAAGTGCGGGGACTGATTGTCTATCTGCAGGAAAACAGTAAAATGCTTCGCTTTCTCTTACGTTTTTTCAGCCGTGCTGTAACGGTGGAAAAATTTTTTCTTCTGGTACGGGCGGGAATGAGTGATGCGGCGCAGACCGGATTTTTGGCGGGACTGTACTGGATTTCTTCAGGGTGGCTTAAAGTCAAAGCAAAACAGTGGTTTAGTTGTAAGTCTGAACCGGTGTTTGTTATAAATCCGGATTTTTGTGCTCAGCCGGTTTTTGCAGGTAAGTTTGACACTGTTTTCTCTTTGCGTATTGGGCACTTTGTGATAGGAGGCAGCTTACTTTTGCTTACAAATTTCCGAGGGGGTAGTGTTTGATTATGCAGGAACATCCGATCCAAGGTTTGATGAAAACGGCTATGGAAAACATTAAGGAAATGGTAGATGTAAATACTATTATAGGAGACCCGGTGGAGGCACCGGACGGTTCTCTGATTATTCCGGTCTCAAGAGTGTCTTTCGGTTTTGCTGCCGGTGGCAGTGAGTTTGAAAGCAATGATGAACCGGAAAAAAAGGCAAAAAAAGAAGAAGGATCTGTCTTACCCTTTGGTGGCGGCAGTGGTGGCGGTGTTACAGTTCAACCGGTGGGTTTTTTGATCGTGGGCAGCAGCGGGCAGGTGCGTATGTTGCCGGTTGATCGTCATGCTATGTTTGAACGTCTGATGGATATGGCACCGCAATTGATTAGTCAGGTGCAAAGTCTGATTAAAACTAATGACAGCCTAAATAATCATGGAGAAACAGTTAACTACCAGATATAGTGAGTACAAAATAACTTCACAAGTACATATTCATGAAGCCATGCGAATAAAAATGAGCATGGCTTTTTTTCTTTTTATTTAATTATCAGACTGGCAGAAACGTAGAGCCGAATAAATGGGAGGAGAGATGATGCGTAAATTTTTTGCGTCAATATTTTTTCTCTGCTTACTTTTGCAAACCGGATTTGTTTTTGCCGTGGACAGCCCGCTGGTTACCGCGAGATCAGCCATTTTGATGGATCAGTCAACCGGCAGAATTCTTTTTAGCAAAAATGCGCATGAGCAGTTGCCCATAGCCAGCACTACAAAGATAATGACTGCTATCCTTGCCGTTGAGTCCGGACGGATGGAAGAAATAGTGACCGTTAGTGAATATGCTTCTTTAGTGGAGGGCTCGGCTGTCGATTTGGAGGCCGGTGAGCAAAAAACAGTGGAAGAATTGGTTTACGCCTTGATGTTACGCTCGGGAAACGATGCAGCCACAGCTCTTGCGGAACATCTGGGCGGTAGTGTGGAAAAATTTGCCGAGAAAATGACCAGGCGAGCCCGGGAGTTAGGAGCGACTCAAAGCAGTTTTTTGAATCCGCATGGTCTGCACGCAGAGGAACACTACAGCACGGCGTACGATTTGGCTGTAATTGGCGCTCATGCTATGTCTCTGTCGCAGTTACGGGAAGTTATTGCTCAGAGAGAGAAAAAAATTTCCTGGACCGGCAGGCCGTATGATCGGATTTTGCGTAATCAAAATAAGCTTTTGCAAATGTATGAAACTGCAAACGGAATAAAAACAGGCTGGACATCACAAGCGGGGCGCTGCTTTGTGGGTGCAGCAGCCCGCAACGGTTGGCAGCTGGTAAGTGTTGTGCTTAATGCTCCGCAGATGTGGGAAGACACTGTCAGATTGCTCGATTTTGGCTACGCTCACTACCGCTGGGAGACAGTGGTCGAAATTGGCAGGCCGCTAAAAACAGTTGGCGTGCAAGGTGGCATGGAAGAGAGAGTAGTGTTATTGTCCGGAGAACACCTGGGATTGCCGCTGAAGGAAAATGAAGCCGAATTATTGCGCTTTCATTTTGCTGTGCCGGAACAGTTGCGCGCGCCGCTGCAGGAAGGAGAAAAAGTAGGAAGTTTACAGATATTTTTTGGCAGCCAACAGGTAGGGGAAGTTCCGTTGGTTGCAGCCAAAGAGGTGAGGAGGAAGGGGCTGGGCGGCTTGATTTGGGGCATATTTGATCGTCTTATTTCCTCTGTTACAGTGCCGTTACTAAGGTAAAATTTGTCCAGGGCGGTGGCTTGTTTTGGTTAATTCAATCTGGTTTGGAATGATGTTTATCGGTATATTGGCGGCTGCTGCCACCGGACGCATGGAAACAGTGACTGAGGCAGTCTTTTCTTCAGCGGAAAAAGCGGTAACGGTGGCTTTCTCATTGATAAGCATCATGACTTTTTGGCTTGGGATGATGAGGCTGATTGAAAAGAGCGGCTTAATTCATTGGCTTGTCCGGGTACTTCGGCCTTTGGCCGCATTTCTTTATCCCCGTATTCCTAAAGAACATCCGGCGATGCATGCTATATTAATGAATATGAGCGCTAATTTGCTTGGCATGGGCAGTGCAGCCACCCCCTTTGGCTTGAAGGCGATGAAGGAATTACAGGAGTTAAATCACGATAAAGAGACGGCAAGTGATGAAATGTGTACTTTTCTTGCGGTAAACACATCAAGCTTGACTCTGATTCCCACTACTGTGGTAGCTTTGCGGGCGGCTACAGGCTCCATAAATCCAACGGAAATTGTGGGTACAGTTTTGGTTGCCACCACCTGCTCTACGTTGGTAGCGATAATTTTTGACAGGATTTTTCGCCATTTTTACCGCAGTCGTCGACTAAGGGGGAGAAGCAAATGCTCCAGATAATTACTGACAGCGTAGCGGCTTGGATTATTCCCAGCTTTATTTTTGTGATTCTCGTTTATGCCATGTTGAGAAAGGTTGATGTTTTTGATACATTTGTCGAAGGTGCTGAGGAAGGATTTGCCACTTCGGTAAAGCTAATCCCTTTCCTTGTGGCAATGTTAGTAGCCATCGGTTTATTGCGCTCTTCCGGTGCGCTTGATTTGTTTATCACTTTGTTAACCCCGCTCTTAGTAAGTTTTAATATCCCGGATGAAGTGGTGCCGCTTGCCATCATGCGTCCTTTATCAGGCAGCGGCGCTCTTGCCATCACTACAGAAATCCTCACTAACAGCGGTCCGGATTCATTTGTCGGTCGGGTGGCTTCCACAATGCAGGGCAGTACCGACACCACTCTTTTTATTTTAACATTATACTTTGGTTCTGTTGGCATCCGTCGCACAAGGCATGTGCTGCCTGTAGGGCTTCTTGCCGATCTTACAGGTTTTATAGCTGCGATTACGGTTTGCAGAATTGTTTTTGGCTAGTATCAAATTGGCAGCAGAAATAGTTCTTATTGCGTCCAAAATCCTGGACTGTTAAGCAGGTCTGAGCCCGGCAGGCCGTTAAACTCGTTTAATATTGCAGAATCAAGCCTTCCGCCTTTAAAAAAAAGGTACAAGCCTGTTGGATCCTGATCGAACGGGGTGAAAATCCAAATCTCCCTGCTAAATTCTTGGTTGACAGCAATGCTGCGAATCAAAAAGGGCGGCTCGCCAAGTAATTCACGGACTCTTGCCGTACTTTCGCCTTTCAGTGTGCTTTCAGCGCCCTCCGGAAAATATTGCTCCCAACCGTCTTTAGGAATTCTTGTGATTTCCTGTCCCTGGCGGAGGTTAGCCACCTCTGTTTCCAAAGCGGATATCTGGGTTTGCAGCGTTTCTTTTTCAGTTCGAAGGGTGGCAGCTTCCTCCTGCAGTTCTTTGACTAGTTCCTGATTTCCGACGGCACATCCTGCTCCCAAGAAAAGAACGGACAGCAAAAAAGCAGTGATAACAGGCAAAGCCCTGGTTTTTTTCTTACCCAAATTTATCACCTCTTTGCATGTTGATTTATAATGCAATTATAGTATATCCCGTTCTTTTATAAAAGTGCAATGCTTATTCAGATGCTGCTTACCAGTATTTCCTCAGCGGGACCGCATATTCTTTGATTGCAGCCAACAATATAAAGGGAACCTCTGGTTCTAAAAGGCACATCCCAAACGAACCTCACGGAGCGTTGCGGCGGGGTAAGAGTTTCTATTCCTATAATGAATGAGGACCTGAAGATCATTAATCCTCTGCCTGCGAAGAAAAAGTAGACAAGGCTGACCGGTTCAGAAAATACAACACGGATAAAAGTTCTTGGCGCTAAGATAGTATATCCGTTCATCACTTGCAGTGGATTGCCGCTAGCGTCGAGAAGCTGCACAGACAGCACCTGAGGACCAATGGGCAATAGGAGTGAGGGGGGGAATATTTCAAAATCGGGAATACAGAGCAGTTGGCGGACAAAGATAGTGCCGGAGCGGTTGGACAATTGAGGGTTGGCTTGTAAGATTCTTTTCAAGCTGCACTTAAATTTTTTGGCAATCTTATAAAGAGTGTCTTCTTCCAAAACTTTATAGAGATAACCATCACAAGTTTTTGGCGGCTCCGGAATTATCTCCGAACTTGCATATTTTGCCGCTTTTCGGTAAGCTGTTATTCCTGTTTTGCGAATTGGCGACATTATTTTTCACCTCCGTTTTATAGCTAGTATATGGCAAACGGTGTTTCGCGGTGAACTATGAAGGCAAACTAAAAAAAATCCAGCCGGTTTAGTAATCTAACCGCTGGATAGGATTTGACACTATCAATAGAAAATAATAGTCTCGATATTTAAAATTTTTCCGGCCTGATGACGCGAATATCTTCTAAATAGGTAATGCCGGCAAATTTGTCAGCAAGAAATTTATTGTAAACTGCTTCCATTATGACGATAGCTTTATTCTCATCGCTGACAATTATCTCAAGACAAATATTTTCACTAAAATTCAAAAGGCCTCCCAAGCCCGAACGAATCCCGCGTTCGCCTTTGCCTGTAAGACTTCTGTAAACTGTGTAGCCTTTAACTTCGAGTGCGTTAAGCAGTTGGATAACCTTTTCCTCGATTACCGCTTCCGTGATAATCACAATTTTTTTTGCCTCTGCCAACATGATTCAATTCACCGCCAGTCGTATTTGTGTTTTCGTCTTTTAGGCGGTTAAAGAGCGCCGCCTAAAAATACTGCCGTATGATAAGCTAAAGGAATGCCGACGATGACGTTAACCGGAAGCGCAACGACTAACGCTAAAGCCAGTGATAAGGAAGGATTGGCTTGGGGCAGAGCAGTACGCATTACGATGGGCGCGGAAATAAAGGAAGCCCCTCCCGCCAAACCGATGGCGAAAACTGTAACCCCGCCGGGGCTTAAGCCGATTAAAGTGGCGACAGTCGCCGCAATTAATACATGGATGGCCGGCATTATCAAGGCATAGCCAAGGACGAATTTATTCACTGTTCTAAGTTCCGCCAGACGTGCGCCGGCAACCAAACCAATGTCAAGCATAAAAAAAGAGGCAACACCAAAGAAGAGTGTGTCAAACAGGGGCAAAGCCCTTTCCATGCCTTGGGGACCGGTAATAAAGCCGATCAGCAAGCCGCCGATTAGTAACACTGTCGTTCTGGCGGTGAGTCCTTCGATTAACAATTCCTTTGTGCTTGGTCCATTGCCGTCTTTCTTGCTGCTTAGGCTGCGTCGTGCGAGGAGAATGGCTGTTACCAGTGCGGCTGTATCCATGAATGGGTAAAGCGCAGCTACAAAAGGTTCGTATGTCACCTGAATTTGCTCTAGGAAAGTAATCGAGAGGATGAGCGTCATACTGCTGACAGCGCCAAAATGACCTGCTATGGAGCCGGCATTAGCAGGATCTAGCGCAAATAATCTGGTGAGCATGGTGTAGCCTGCCAGAGCAAGCAGGCAACCAATTAAGGCGGCTGTTATCGCTCCGACGGCTACATAACCATCAATGCCGGTTTCGCTTACGGCAACGCCTGCCCTGACACCGATGGCAGTTAACAGAAAAAGCCCCATTGTTGCACCGGCTTCATCAGGCACCTTTAGATCAGATTTAATTACTGCAGCTATTATGCCCAGTGCAAAAAAGAGTGTTGGGGGCGAAAAAATACTCTGCAAAATCACTTCCGCAGTCAAAGCTTAAGTCACCTCCAAATTATGTAATAAACTGTAGCAAAGTAAAGGTTTTTCGTCCTGAAAAGGTTAGTGATAGTATAGCACAGCATATTTTGTTTGGTAAAGAGATTTATGGGGAGCTATATAAGCAAAGAGTTTAACTTTGAGAAGGCGTTGGAGCTGCTAAAAAAAGGACGTATTTCATAAACACATAGAGAGTGATAATAACTGCCAAGAATTCTTTGAAATATACCAAATATTCAAGGAGCGGGATTACTTGGTTTGCGTTGATTAAGAAAGTATTTGCCTGTCTCATTGCTGCTCCGCTGATAATTAAGGGAAAGGTAAATGCCGCAAAACTGGGGTAAAACTTGCTGCTCAGCAGTTTGGGCAACATTGTGATAACTGCCGCATAAAACACTAAAGAGAAAGCAATCAAGAGATAAACAAGAAGGATATTTTTTTCCGTAAAAGCACGTAAATATCCGGTCAGTAAAAGACTTGCCGGCGCTGCTAAAATTGCCAGCGTCGGCATCGCCTGTTCCGGCATTTGCTTGACAATAATAATTCTCTTAAAGGTTAGCAAAAGCAGGACTGGGTAAGCAGCCAATGCAAACCAGAAGGCAAATTGTCCAATAATTGCCATGTTGTATCCGCTCGCAGTGACGCTTGCTACAGCTAAGCCCACATAGACGATAAACCACGAAGGGAAAAATTGTGCAAGTTTAAATTTTAATACATATTTGATGGTAAACCAAATGATAAGCAGAAGATGAAGTGCTAATCCGCTAAACCAGACTGCGGCCGCAAGCGCCGGTGATTCAGGTTTTAAATAAGTTGACAGCAACATGACTGCCATGGAGAAAGTTGGAAAAACACTGGCAATCAACGGGTTATCTAAATCCTTTTTTGTTTGTTGCGGGAAAATAAGTATTTTTGCTATGAATAAAACAAGCATTATCCCAGCAGTTGTCCCTAAAATAGTTCTAAATACTTCCCCGTGTGTTTGCAGCAAATTGCCTAAAACTGCCAAGCCCAAGATTAATCCGGAAATAGGCAAAGGCAATTTCTTGAGAATTTTTGTCATACGCGAGCCTCCTTTTTTGCAGATATCATAGATAAATTGCTCCTAGTCAGCTTATCATCGAAATTATTACTATACCAATGGTTCTGCTCTATAGTAAATAAATTAATATAGATTTTTACTATTAGGTAAGTAGGCAGCAATGCTATATAATTTTGAGCATGATGCAAGCCTTTGCCGGGAGGAATAAATAATGGACTTAATGAATACCAAAGAATTTTCAAAAGATGAAATTTTAGAGAAAGTACAGACGGATGCGGAAGAGTTATTTAGCAGCGGCAAATTTTTTTGCAGCGAAGCAGTGGTGCAAACTATAAATGAATTACTTAACAAACCTTATGCGGAAGATGTTGCAAAATTAGCCGGCGGTTTTCCGATTGGGATGGGCAGAGCCGGTTGTCTTTGCGGTGCTGTTTCCGGGGGGCAAATGGCTCTTGGCATGGTATATGGCAGAGTTAAAGGTGAGCCGATGAATGAAAAGATGTTTATAAAAGCAAAAGAGCTGCATGATTATATAAATGAAGAGTATAAGGCTAATTGCTGCAGAATTATCACTGCTGACTGGCAAGGCGAGGACTTCAAGAGCCAAGCTAGGAAGAATCACTGTATTAAAATAACCGGCAAAGTAGCCAGATGGGTTGCAAGTGAATTTATTGATGACGGGCAAATTACAGTTAAGTCAGATTGTTAAGTTATAACGAATTAAGTATGGCGAGCAAAGAAATAAACAGTAGATTTGCTGCGATTAGATTATTTGGTTAAAAAGCGTTTTGACAACGCTTTTTCTTTATTTTCGGCTTATCTCAGTAGTTTTTGTTGTAAACAAAAGGAAAAACAGCTTAGATGTAGAAAATTGTAATAATTATTTTTTGTTCGGGTGGCATTACTTGCTTTCCCGACTGAATATATTTAAAATATCTGATTTAGGGGTTGATTGGCAGTGAAAACTGTTAAAAACAAGCAGATTCTTGTTGTAGACGACAGCAAATTTCTTGCACAAATAACGGCAGATACGCTGAGCAGATACGGTTATCAAACTGAAATTGCGCTGACAGGCGAAGAAGCTGTGGAAAAAGTTTGCGGCGGCATTCTTTCCCCAGGCCTCATATTAATGGATATAGAAATGGGAACAGGCATAGATGGAGCGCATGCGGCACGTTTGCTACAGAAGTGCAGGGAGATTCCTATTGTTTTCTTGTCTGCCCATGCTGAAATGGAGGTGGTAGAAAAAATTCGCTCGGTTGCCAGTTATGGTTACATACTGAAAGGTAGCGGCGAAAATGTACTGATCTCCATAGTTGAAATGGCTCTGCAGCTTTATGAAGTAAATTCATTAGCAAATATGTACCAGCAGATTACTGAAAATTCACTAACCGAAATTTATATTTTCTATCTGGAAAATCATAAGTTTCTTGCAGTTAACCGTGGCGCCCGGGAAAATCTGGGCTATACCATGGAGGAATTGGGCAATATGACACCGCTTGATCTTGAGGTTGAGCTTGATTTGCTTAGTCTTAAAGCTCGGCTTGAACCGTTGGTTTGCGGGTCGAATGAACAGTTACTCTTTAACTCGCTGCATCGCCGAAAAGATGGCTCCCATTATCCTGTTGAAATTCGCCTGCAGCTTCATTGTTGCCGAGGAAAAAAAGTCTGTGCCGCTTTTGTCGTTGACCAGACTGACCGAATTGCACTCGAAGAGGAATTGTGGCTATTAGCGGTTACAGATACTCTCACAAACGTCTATAACCGCCGCTATTTTACCCAAAAGCTGGAGGAAGAAATAGAGCGCGTTAGGCGGTCCGGTAGCAGCTTTTCCCTGATTATGCTGGACATAGACCACTTTAAAAACGTTAATGACCTGTTTGGGCATAACGCCGGCGACTTAGTTTTGAAAAGCATGGCGGAAATGATTTTGAACAGAATCCGTAAAATTGACACCATAGCTCGTTGGGGCGGGGAAGAATTTGTATTGCTTCTGCCGGAAACCGACGGGAATGCAGCAGTGGTTTTGGCTGAAACGCTGCGGAGGCAATTAAACCAAATGGAGATCCCGGGAGTAGGCAAGATAACAGCCAGTTTCGGCGTCGCCAGCTATTCTTCCGGGGATACGGTGGATACACTAGTAAATAGGGCAGACAAAAAGATGTACGAGGCAAAGTCAGCCGGCAGAAATTGTGTTAGGTAAAATGTCCGGCGCGCAAGGATGGGAGAAAGCTTGAAAAAGAAAGGTCTGGGACTTTTGGCGCTGGGAGCAGTTATGCTAATCCTTTCAATGCTAAGCGGGTACTTTGGCCGTAGTTCGGCGAGACCGGAGAGCAGACTGGAACACATTACTGTGAGTGATGCAGCCGCATTAATTCAAAGCAATAAGAATGAGGCAAACTTTGTTGTCCTTGACGTGCGTACCCCGCAAGAATTTTTCGGCGAACGGCTTGAAAACGCTGTCAATCTGGACTACTATGGCTTAAATTTTCGGGAATCACTTAGCCAGCTGGATAAAGACAAAATTTATCTTGTTTATTGCCGGACAGGGCGACGGAGCAGTTTAGCTTTGATGATCATGGAGGAACTTGGCTTCAAAGAAGCTTACAATGTGCTCGGTGGTATTGTGCAGTGGAAAACCGAGGGCTTACCTCTCTCCCCCTAGCAAAGAAGGCAAAGCGTATTGTTTAGGGCATAGGAAATTATATCGTTTAGGGAAGCTGCGATGTTAAGAGACGTGCCCGTAGTGACTGGCAAACAAACAGAAAATGTGCTAGAATAAAGAGTGAAAGAGGGTGATCCCTGTGACCGAACAACATCAAGGCGAAACTAACGAGCTACTAGAATAAAGGGTGAGACCAAGCTATACTCTGGCTTCGCCTGAGTTTTTCCACTTGCTTCAAAGGATTGATCAGGCAGAACAAAAGTTGGAGCAAAAAATCACCCAAACAGAGCAAAAGTTGGAGCAGAGGATTAGTCAAGTAGAGCAAAAGATTGATCAAACAGAGCAAAAACTGGAGCAAAAGATTAGCCAGGTAGAACAGAAACTGGAGCAAAAGATTGGCCAAGTAGAACAGAAAAATTGACGGTCTAGGCAAATGGATAATGGCCACGCTGGC
>JAGXRV010000057.1 GCA_018335695.1 Clostridium sp. | reverse complement strand
CGGAAAAACTGGTTATTTTCTAATACGCCAAAAGGTGCAAAAGCTAGCGCAACAATCTATAGCATAGTTGAATCTGCAAAGGCAAACGGGTTAAACCCATACAACTATCTGGTTTATCTTTTTGAAAAATTACCGAACATTAATATTGCTGATCCAAGCGCCTTGGATGAACTGCTGCCTTGGTCCAAGTTGTTGCCAGCCGAGTGTAGCCTAGATAAATAAATCTTGAAGACTGCCCACCGCACGGTGGGTTTCTCTATGATGTTCAACTTTTAATCCTATTAGGTGGGTACTATTTGACGCTTACGTAGAAAATAATAAGCCTTTTGCGATAAAAGTTTCAATCCACGCCCCCGCGCGGGGGGCGACGAAACCTTTTCTATATTGATATTAGACCCCATAGTTTCAATCCACGCCCCCGCGCGGGGGGCGACGATTTAATTCCCAAACGGCAAATTGCTGCTTTGATGTTTCAATCCACGCCCCCGCGCGGGGGGCGACAAAGCACACTGGATAGATGCCGCCTGTATCGGAGTTTCAATCCACGCCCCCGCGCGGGGGGCGACTTTCAGTCTCTGGTTGCATTAATCTTGATTGGGAGTTTCAATCCACGCCCCCGCGCGGGGGGCGACTGTCCATATCATCTGATTCAACTAATGCATACCGGTTTCAATCCACGCCCCCGCGCGGGGGGCGACTTATGAGTTTATGCAAAAGCAAAGCTTGCCTTATGTTTCAATCCACGCCCCCGCGCGGGGGGCGACCGCCATCTGCATGTTGGTGTGCCCTGCCTCGAGCGTTTCAATCCACGCCCCCGCGCGGGGGGCGACTTGCAACTCTCTTTTCCGCTGCTGGGTGAGCAGTGTTTCAATCCACGCCCCCGCGCGGGGGGCGACCTTTGCCCAGACTTCCTTCTGCGCTTCGTATTTGTTTCAATCCACGCCCCCGCGCGGGGGGCGACCCCCAAGCAAAAAGCCTACCGTCAGCACGAATACCGTTTCAATCCACGCCCCCGCGCGGGGGGCGACCCAAGCCAAAAGCCGTCCATCAGCACGGATACCTGTTTCAATCCACGCCCCCGCGCGGGGGGCGACAATCGCCTGCCCCCATGCGGAACATAGCCTCCTAGTTTCAATCCACGCCCCCGCGCGGGGGGCGACCCCCATGTGCCTACAAGGCCGGAAGAATATGTAGGTTTCAATCCACGCCCCCGCGCGGGGGGCGACTAACTTGCTTATCCGTTGGGACGGTAGTGCAGGGGTTTCAATCCACGCCCCCGCGCGGGGGGCGACCGGGCAAAGGTTCTTTGGCGGGGTTGTGGAGGTAGGTTTCAATCCACGCCCCCGCGCGGGGGGCGACGGCGGTCAGGAGTTGGTGATGTCGCTTTGGTGTCGTTTCAATCCACGCCCCCGCGCGGGGGGCGACTGGGCAATATTGGTCAGATACAATTCTGCTCCGGGTTTCAATCCACGCCCCCGCGCGGGGGGCGACCCCCAGCCACCCATAACCTCCAGCATTGCCGCCGGTTTCAATCCACGCCCCCGCGCGGGGGGCGACCGGTGGAGGCTTACCGGTGGTCGGCGATGTAGTAAGTTTCAATCCACGCCCCCGCGCGGGGGGCGACATGTTCCAACTTTAATCGGGGCAGATACTTGGCGGGTTTCAATCCACGCCCCCGCGCGGGGGGCGACGTTGATGTGTGGGTTCCGGGGTGGACTCCGGAGAGTTTCAATCCACGCCCCCGCGCGGGGGGCGACTTTGAGGGTTTAAGGTATCAGTGGGTAGAAATGGAGTTTCAATCCACGCCCCCGCGCGGGGGGCGACTCAAAGAGGGACAAACCTGCCGAAATTAAGAGGGTTTCAATCCACGCCCCCGCGCGGGGGGCGACTTAATTCTCCGGATTTTATCCACCGATAGACGGTGTTTCAATCCACGCCCCCGCGCGGGGGGCGACAGCATTGCCGCCGGAACCAGGCGGCTGCCACCAGGTTTCAATCCACGCCCCCGCGCGGGGGGCGACACAGTGGCGGCTTTCTCTTTTGGCCATGCCTGTGTTTCAATCCACGCCCCCGCGCGGGGGGCGACCCAGAACCAGGTACTACCTCCAGCATGGCCGGCGGTTTCAATCCACGCCCCCGCGCGGGGGGCGACCCCCAGCCACCCATAACCTCCAGCATTGCTGCCGGTTTCAATCCACGCCCCCGCGCGGGGGGCGACCCAGGCGGGCAGATTTTTAAATTGGCAAGCTCCGTCGTTTCAATCCACGCCCCCGCGCGGGGGGCGACCAGTGAGCTTTTCCGAAATTGTCGATTTCGTCGGGGTTTCAATCCACGCCCCCGCGCGGGGGGCGACCTAGCGGCAGTTTCATCGGTCGTGATGTCAAGACCGTTTCAATCCACGCCCCCGCGCGGGGGGCGACCGAGCCACGGCAAGATTCCGGGCGCGGATCTGGATGTTTCAATCCACGCCCCCGCGCGGGGGGCGACCGTACGCGCAGCGGCCTGCCGTTTATTACTAGCGTGTTTCAATCCACGCCCCCGCGCGGGGGGCGACCCTGAATGCTCCAACTGCTGGTCGTGCCTTGCAACCGTTTCAATCCACGCCCCCGCGCGGGGGGCGACGCGATGCCTAACTCCGTTATAACCTTTGTTCCCGGTTTCAATCCACGCCCCCGCGCGGGGGGCGACCTCAAACAATTTTTCACTTGATTCAAACCGCACTCGTTTCAATCCACGCCCCCGCGCGGGGGGCGACCTTGTGTCGGCGGCTCGTACTCCTGGAGACCGTCATCTCGTTTCAATCCACGCCCCCGCGCGGGGGGCGACCTGGCGATTTCTCGAGGTGGTAGTACAGCCACACGTTTCAATCCACGCCCCCGCGCGGGGGGCGACCAAAGTGTGGCTCAAGCTTATCAAGTGCCCGGCTTGTTTCAATCCACGCCCCCGCGCGGGGGGCGACCCAGCATTACCGCCGGAACAGTGGCGGCTTGCCGCCGGTTTCAATCCACGCCCCCGCGCGGGGGGCGACCTCGCTTTCCGGCGTTAAAGTGACTAAACTTGGTGAAGCCGGTTTCAATCCACGCCCCCGCGCGGGGGGCGACCCCACAACCGATAGACATACGCCTACTCTTATAGGTTTCAATCCACGCCCCCGCGCGGGGGGCGACCAGTATACAACAAATCGTTATAATTCATAGGCTTGTAGAACGCATTTGTGCGAACCATATATTTATTATGTTTATTGTCTAAATATTTTCTGATGAAAAGGACAAACTCTCAACATCTACAAGGTGTGCGATAGTTCGCAATATTTCTGCTAGCATAGGGTTCGCACTTCAAACAATTAGCGAACCTTCCGGATCAAAAGCTGATTTTACGCCGACATGCTCCACCCTCCTTCTCCAATTACTGCCAAGGGAATAATATCGCAAACTGTCTTCATCTTTATTGATTATCTTTTCCAGTGTATTTTTCAGCATGACAAACTGCGCCGGATCTAGAAGACACTCAAATACCGAGTTCTGAACCCTTTGCCCAAAATTAACGCATTGTTTTGCAACATTTCGCAATCTTTTTCTTCCTTCCGGTGATGTTGTGCTTACGTCATATGTAATCAAAACCATCATGGCAATGCAATCCTCCTACTTCCAGAAAAATGGAGGGTAACGATCGATATCCCCTCTTAAATGCCTAGACAATAATAATGCTTGAGCATACGGCAAGAGACCAACTTGCATTTTTTCTTCAAGAAAAGGGTGGGTCATTTCTTCCTGTTTTCGTTTTTGCCAAGCTTCCAGCACTGATCTTCTGGCGGCTTCTTTCATAATCACGCCTCCAGACTCTGCGTTAATAAAATCACTGCCACTAATCTGTTGTCGGTTAATCAGGCTTAACGCGAGCCTGTCCGCAATGTATGGCCTAAACTCCTCCATCAGGTCAAGAGCTAACCCCATTCTCCCCGGACGGTCACGATGTAGAAAGCCTACATAAGGGTCTAAGCCAACAGTCTGTAACGCAGCCTTAGTTTCATGAAGAAGAAGTGTATAGAGAAACGAGAGCAAAGCATTAACGTTATCTCGAGGCGGCCTTCGGGAACGGCCTCGCATAAAAAAATGATTCTTCTGACAGACAATTAACTGATCAAATACTGAAAAATAATTACGAGCCGTTTCTCCTTCAATGCCTCTCACTTCTTCTAGACTAAGCTCTTTATTCAACTTCAATACATTTCTTGCCATCAGCTTAGAGACATCCTCAATCGCTTTTGTTTCCATCTTGTCACCATAATCACTAATAAAACGCCTTAAGACCGTTCTGCAATTTGCGATTTTACCAATGATAAACGCTGATGCCAACATCGAGGAATCTCGTTCCGAATCCGCTAACCGGTATTGCTTTCTCCTTAATAGAACATTACCCTTGGGGATACCTTGAATCGTAGCCAAATGTTTTCCATAACCCGTTAAGAAGGATACCGTCACCCCTTTTTCCACACACATACCTAACAAAGCCGGACTGGCACCCATATGACCAAAAGTGACGATACCTTCCAGGTAGTGAATTGGGGTGCGTAAAGCTTCCTCATCGTTGATACGTACTACTAAATTCTCTCCGTCTTTTGAAAGATACGCGTCAGGATTGGTCACATATAATACGTTGAGCATTTTGCGCATCTGCTGCTCTCCCCGACATTTATTCTCTGTTCATCTCTTCCAGCAATTCGGCCATATACATTTCCGCTTTCTTACTGCCTCTGCCTAGCTTCGGCAAGCAGACACCAACCATTGAGCAATTTTTGCATTGTTTTCCTTTTATAGCAGGCGGGGTGATTCCATGTGAGTACAGCAGATGCATTTTTTCCGCTAATATTTTTACCCTTTCCCTGAGAGTGTCGTCAAAATCAACCTGGTGTCTATGCTTGGTTTCTCCATAATACATGTATCCATAATCTAAAGTTATACCAAGCATCTCTTCTAAGCAAATAGCTTGTGCGCATAGTTGAACCGCATCCCTGTCATCAGCCTTTGGACTGCCTCGTTTGTACTCGACAATATTATATCTAATACCGGAGTCATCGTTGGGATTACTATGCGTCAATCCACGCTTATCGCGCGGTGGGCAACGGTGAATCTCAACCACATCTGCAACTCCGTACAGGCCAAGCACTTTAGACAATAAAGGAACTGAACGCACCGTCTTCACATCGCCACGCGATTCAGTAAAATACGGATCATCAACACGTTGATGAAGAAGCCTGCCTTCCGCGGTTCGAAGATTCTCAACCCATTGGTTTTCCACATGGATCAGTCCCCATTGCCTTTCACAAAAGGCAAAATGTTGTATACCAGAGAGGGGAAGCAGATCGTCTTCATTATGACTATTTGCCATTTTATCAACTCTCAATCAACGATACGCCATAGGAATATCCTCTTTTAGTACTAATCAGCTTAAATTCCCAATTCAAGGCTAATTTTAGTAAGGACATATCACTCTTCGCCGAAGACTACTGGTTCCAGCCCAGCCAACGGCTCAATCGTGACCTTTGGCAAGGTACTATTATCAACAGCTTCAACCTTGAGGCTTCGATGGACTCTTGCCGAAGAATACTGACCGATTTTGGAATTGTGCTTCCACCAGATAACTTTCACAGTTTCCATGCTACCATCAGGACGCGCAGCGGAGGCATCATTCACGAACAGCGTTTTCAGTGCCTCAAGCAGCTTGTCCGCATCTGCGTCACTGAAGCCGGTTTTTTCAGCCAACTGGCAGTTAATACTGCCGAATGCCTTATAGACACCATAGTCCACGCGGTGCTTCATCCCCATGGTATCTGATGCTCTTTTAGCAGGGTCTTGATTATTAGTTTCAAGATTGACACTCTTTGTAATCTGTAGACTACTTATAAGCACGGGCTCAACACTGACAGCACTTTGAATTGTTACAGGCCCGCGAACGCCAATCGAAACAGAGTCGCTTTCACCGCTCTCTTCATTTGATTCTGAGTCTTTACCTTTTTTATCCTTGGCTTTGAATGCGAACACTTGCCCAAAAGCGCGGACGTCATACCATGTTTTACAAGCGATTTTAGCTTTTTTCTCTTTATCTTTTTCCTCCTTAATTTCTTTGTTTCCCTCAAAGCGGGCGTTAAGGCTACGGTACTCATCTTTCCTGTTGTCGTCCGACTGCACGAAAATCGCTTCTCCCATATCCTGCAAGCGGTTGCGCAGTTTGCGTTTCAGACAGACATCGGACACCTCACCATAACCGTCATAGTCGACGCGCGGACGGTTGCCGTTGAGAGGGTCGCCGTTCGGGTTTGCTTTTTTCACTGTAAAAACTACCGCAAAATCAATTTTGTTCGTCAAGCTCATTGTCATTCCCTCCATTTTCATCATTATTATTTTTTCCTAGTTTTTGACGCAGCGTTTGTCTTTGCGCAAAGAACCCGAGAAGATATTTCCCGCTGAGTGGATTGTCAGACTCATATTCACCTTCGTTAAATAGCGCCATAATCTCTTCAATTTGATTCAGATGCCAGCCCGCGCCGTCAAGTTGCTGAATATAAGGATTTAACTGTTGCGTAAACAACATGCCCCACGTGCGGAATGGTCGTTGCGAGAAAGCTGTCATGTAGCGTATCGCGTTCGTCGCCCGTGCGTTGTCCTTGGCGTTTCCCTGCTTGAATCTTGCTTGCGTTTCAATTTTGTCCGCCACTGCGAGGAGCCTTCCGTAAAGATAGTCGCGATCTTTTCGTTGATCTTCCAACGCCACTTTAAATTCCTCCCTTTTATAATCATAATAATATCGCTTAACCAATGCGCAGGCGGTACAAAGTACTTGTTCCCATTCACTCCAACGCCCGCCAGCGCTCTTTGCATCGTTTTTCTCAAGCACCAGCGGATTGGAAGCGCGATGGACAGCAGTGTTCACCAAATCACGCGGAATCCGCTCACCGTCGAACACGCAGTGTAGAAGGCGTTCTCGCGCAGCCTTTTTAAGTTTGTCGTAGGCGTCGTCTTTTCTATTTCTTCTTTTACCCAAAACTGCTTCGATAATTTGGTCGAAGGAGGGCGCACCGATAAAGTATCCGGGCTTGTATTTCTCATCCTTATCTTTTCTAAAGGGTTGATACCAATTACAAATATTGTGCCATCCGACTATGCGCTCCAAATATTCATCTTCCGCCAATTCGCGATAATAAGTAACGGACATGCGCCCTGTAGTCGCGTTGTCCGTTGCCAGAACAGCAACCCGGCGCACATGTTTTTTAAGCCTGTCTGGGTCACCGTAACCGGAAAGAGTTTTTTTTAGACGATCCGCATAATCGGTATATATAACACTTTCTGCTTCTATCAGCTTTTCTGAGTCTGTTTGCGCCAAGATACCATAGCTGTCGTCATAGTAATTGATTAGTTCCGGCAATTTATCTATTGCCCAAGCCACAATAGCTTGTGTATCGCAACGGTACCCCTGTTTTACAATTAGCCACCGCAGTGCTTGGTGGGCTTTTTGCGAATTTTCATAGCTTACCGTCACGGCTTGCGATGATTCCTTAAATCTGCCGCGATAGGTGAAGTTTGAACTGTCGTTTCCGGTGATTAGCTTGGCATTGCCTGATGCCCGGTTTATACTTTTTGGATGCTTCTCCGTATACGCTATACCGGTTTCTCCGGAAATATAGCATAAGCCTTTTTTAAGGCGTTTTTCTACATCTTCTGATTTGTAGTAACTATACCATGCACGCCATATCCCAGGTATCATCCAGAGCCTGTCCTCAAGCTGTCCGTCAATACTCACGCAGAATCTTATGAACAGTTTATCATCGTTCTTGATATGATAGGATGCTAAATCGCTTTTCAGTGTGCCGCTTTCTATATATTTAAGCACAGCAGAAACCATTTCATACGCTACTGAATATTCGGACATACCTTCCAAATATTTCTGCCACTTCAACAGATTTTCAAAATATAGCTTCCCAGTTAAGTGCTTTATCTGGTCAAACAACGGATATGGCAAATTTACAGCGCCACTAGTTCTCGACTCAGATTCGTCAGTGCAGGGTGTAAATATTTCGGCATCACTTTTTTCGGCTCTGATAAAGGCTCCAGAGCCATGTAAATGTATCGCAACATTTGTCTTTTTTAGCACGTGCCCAATCGGTATCAGCAGTTTGTTCTGCTCATCACTGCCTATCCCGACCACATCGCAGCAAGCATCATATGTCTTATACAGATTTTGTATCCAGCTCATGATTCTTCACCGCTTTCCGCCAATATTAAGGCAAATCCCGGCTCGTCCAACCCCGAAAAATTCACCTTACCCTCAAATATTTTCGCTTTCATTGGCCTGATAAACCGCCGCACGATTTCCGGTGATTCATCATACGGCAGCGGGAATTTTATGTGCCCGTTTTCCATTTTCGCTGATTTCCATAGCCGCACAGACATCTCGTCTTTTCCAGTTTCGTCCGGGTAATCAAATCCGTGCACCATTACACCAAAATTCAGCTCACCATAGCCATCATAAAAGCCTTCGCCCTCATCGAACATGCAGGGCTCAACGTAGCCCTGGCACTCGCGTGTGCCGATAAAAATGTCGCGCCGGCCACCGCGCTCTATCATGCGCTTCGCGATATTGTGATGCTTATGCTCATTTCGATCATGAGCAAGCTCTGGGCGGTTTTCGTTCCATTCAAAATGCGCCCTGACCTGGTAGCAAACATCCTTGAGGTAGGTATAATAAGCAAGGTCGTTCCCGGCGGATGCATATTTGATTGGACGTATGCCCTTTGACTGCGTTTGGATTTTATTCATAACCCGCGCCTCATCAATGTACCATATAAGCGTCGGCTTCCAGTACACACTCTCAAGTACACCCTTCAGTGCCTGATATGTCGGTATCTGATACGAGAATTTTTCGCCTCCAACGCGCGTTATCGGGTCGGAAAACAGCGCATATTTGCCATGTACAACGAATTCCACCGTGTTTCTGTGCATCATTTCGTCACCTTCCTAAACATATAGAAATTCCGGATCTCCTTGGATAACAACTCCAAGCTCTAAATCATAATAATCCTTGTCCAAAGCAAGTATTTCATCTCCAATCAAGCGCAGCGCCTGCTCTTTCTCAAGCGCACAGATCTGGTGGGCATAGAGTGAAACCGAATACCTTCCCATTTCGCGCAGCAGCTTTGATTTTATCCCCAAATCAGCCGTTCTGTATTCCTCGACAAGCTCTGCTCCACGTTTGTATGGAACGAGAACTCCGGTAGTACCTTTGTCGATCACGCAAAACTGCTCCCCCGCGGTTTGAAACGCCTGACGCAGCGCCGGAAATGATTCTTTATCACCGGAATTTATAAATGCACCATTGCCTTTTCTGTTATGCGACAATAAGTCATAAATGTACCCGTTATTGTACGGATAATCCATCTCATCCTTGCGCTTGTAGAAGTACTCCCTGTAATAACGCTCCATTACGGTTTGAGACAGCAAATCATCAGGTGCTTCTTCAATTATCCTCTTAGTCACATCGCTACCGCATCGAATGTCCGGTAGTTTTGAAAGGTTTTCATCTTCAAGGTTGACAATGTAAACATCGCGGCCATCTTGGTCTTCACCGTGACGATTACAACGCCCTGCTGCCTGAGCTATGCTGTCCAGCCCAGCCAAAGCACGCACGACACAGGCGAAAGAAATATCCACACCGGCTTCTATAAGCTGTGTGCTGATGCATAAAATACGCTCGCGCTTGAGTATTTTTTTGTTGTCTTCAGCTATTTGCATGGAGTCAATTACATCCATGCGGTGAGCGGGGCACATCGATGTACTCAAATGCAAGAGCTTTATCTGTATTTTTAGATTTTCATCCAGATAATTTTTCACCGCACGGTAAAGACTTGCCGCATCCCTTTTTGTGTTCAAAATAACAAGGCAGTTACCTGCTGCGTCCAGTTTTTCAAGAACGAAATCACGCAGTGCCTCGGTTGAATATTTTTTTGTACTGCCAACAATTCGAGTTCTCTTTAGTTTATTGAAGGCTTCGCTTGTGTCGGCAATAAGTTCTGGAGGCGAGGATAAATGAACGGGCCGCTCTACTTTATCAACTAATGGTTGTGTGGCAGTACAAAGCAATGCGGTACAATTAGCAAAAGTGTGCAGGTAATTTAGCGCATCGTTAAACAAATGAACGCACTTGACCGGTAAAGATTGCACCTCATCAAAGATTAAAACAGCATTCGCCATGTTGTGTAATTTACGCAGATTACCTGCTTTGTGGGAATAAATACTTTCCAAAAATTGAACCATAGTCGTAATGATAATTGGCTGACTCCAGCGATCAGTCATCAAACGATACATTTGCGCTTCATTTTCATCGTCCTGTGGAACAAGGTTAGAATGATGCTCTAATATAAAATCCTCGTTGTAGTCGTATTGCAGGGCTCTCTTTATCTCTTTGGCAGTCTGATCTAATACCGACAGATATGGTATTACATATATGACACGCTCCATGTCGTTCTCATTCGCGTGATTTAAAGCAAAACGTAGGCTGGAAAGTGTTTTTCCACCTCCTGTCGGTACTGATAAACGGTAAACACCGCGAAGACGTGCTGAAGCGTTCAAGCATTTCTCCGAAATATCATGGCGAATACGGTCGATCTCTGAAACAACCCTAAAAGACGAAAGGTGCTTTTCAAGCCGCATAGCGTATTTTTCCCAGGGAGGAATGACAAGCCGTGCCTCCGGCATTTTCCCTATTTCGAAACAATACGCATTATAACGGTCAGAATCAACCAAGCATGAGAAAACATTTTTGACAAGCAGATGAACCATAAAGGCAACGTTAAGCCTTTCATTCTTGCAAGCATTAATAAAACTTGATGTCTCAATGCTGCACGCGTTTATCAGTTCCGCCAAATTATTTTTCAGAACGCCTTCTTTCTCAAAAGTCGCTGTGACTTCTTCGTAGTGCAACGCGTCGTTAACGGTGTTTAGCCTTTTTCTCAGTGGCGTTTCTCCTTGTGGCGAAACACTGTCCATTAGCCCGCCATGATGCCCCGCAATACAAATAGCAACGACCTCCGCCGCCAACAACTGTTCTGTTTCGCTTAAACCGGCATTATAAATATATTTTGCTCCTTGCGTCGCGTGGATGACCGAACCCCTGCGCAGCACATCCCTGCTGTCCTTTTTGCTTTGAGCACTGAGTCTGAGATACTGAATAAACTCATCAGAAAATTTGCCCATATCGTGCAAGAGCGCAGCCGTGCGCACCAACGCAGACAAACGAAGCTTTTCCCCAAGCATACTAGCGTATGTAGCGGTTTCAAGTAAATGATTGTATGTCAGTTGCTCTCTACCATCGGTCGCAATCCTTGATATGTACATGAAACCCCTCCATTCTGCTCAAATACAATGTGTTCTTTAAATTTACTACTCATACCACTTAGTTCATCGTCTTTACCTACTTTCATCCCAAGGCAGCAAGTTCAAACTTTTAAACCACTGCCCCAGACAGCGAACTGATTTTTTTCCACACAGGCATTATCTTTCGCCATAATTTGTCAATTTCCCTGCCTCATTACAAAAAAAATAACCCCCTGCGGTGATTGGAGCGTTGCCATTATCAACCGGGGGCTTATCTTTTCTAAAAATGATGAGTAGCGCAACAACTTTAAGGGTTTTATTTCCCGGCAGAGGCGCATACCTCCGCAAAAAAAGGGTACTATCTCAGGAATGATGACATGCTTTCACTCACCTCTTTTACCATCTTCCTACCCTCACCCTACCCTCTCCCAGAGGGAGAGGGTAGGGTGAGGGTAGCTTTTTGGCGGAGAAAAGGGCATTTTATTATCAGAGGGAGAGGGAAGCTTTTTGGCGGAGAAAAGGGCATTTTATTGGCAGAGGGAGGGGGAAGCTTATTATCAGGGGAGAGGGAAGCTTATTGTCAGGGGAAGAGAGCATTTTATTGTCAGGAGAGATCCTTATTAGCGGGGGAGAGGCGATTTTGCCTGCAAGCGACTACCTCTCAGTAGCAGTCACCCGCCGACCCGGGGTTAGGCCTTCTTGCCGGGGATTGCGGATTACCTGTTCTCCGGGCTGCAATCCCTCTGTGATAACTATTTCTTCTTCTGTTTCTAATCCTCTCCCTACCGGCTGCAGCTCTGTCAGCCCTTTACGGATTACAAAGAGCGCTTCCCCGTCACCATGGGGAAAAAGTGCAGTTTTTGGCACAACCAGCCTGCCTTCCACCTGTTTAGTGGTAAAAGTCACTTCCAGAGCAGTTCCCGGCAGCAGCTTTTCCAAGCTGCCGGCTAATTGAATGGTGGTTTTGATCCTCTGCTCCACAATCCCCAAAGGAGAGATTCTTTCTTCTGCCGCGGCCGCCACTTTCTTCACCATTCCCTGAAAAGTATATTTCTCTGCCGGGCCATCCAGGACTACCTCAACCGTCATCCCCGGGGAAACCTGCAGCGCATCGGCCGCTAAGAGATAAACTTCAACTTGGTAAGAGTCTGGCTGAAAAAGTTTTATGAGCGGAGTTCCTGGAGCTACCACCGCTCCTTCTTCAACCAAAACCTGCCAAACCAAGCCGGCTATAGGAGAGCGGTGACGTGTTTGAGATAGCTGATGCTGCAGCAAGGCAATCTGACTCTCGAGCGACTTAATTAGCCCGGCAAAATATTGATCCGTCCCTGCCGGAGGCAAAGCTTGCTCTTTAAGCAAAAGCAACGCCTGCTCCTGTTGCGAAAGTAATAACTCCGCGTGCTTCATGGCATTGTTTGCCTGATCCCACTCCCTTTGGCTCAATGCTCCCAACCGGTGAAGAGTATCAGCACGCGCTTGTTCTGTTTGTGCCGCCAACAATTGTTCTTTTGCCTGGTCTACAGCTAACTGCTGTACCGCAATTTGAGCAGCAGGTCGGACTTGCAAAGCTTGTGTCCTTTGACCGATGACACTTTCCAGTTGACCGCGCAGGCCGGCCAATTGGTAGGATAATTCGCTTGTGTCCAGTTGAACCAGCAGCTCTCCCTTTGCCACTTTGTCTCCTGTGCTTACTTTGACACGCGAAACTCTGCCGCCGACAGCCGCAACCAGCGTCCTTTCATTTACGGGCACCACTCGACCTTCTTCATTAAAGCTCAATGACAATGTTCTTGGCTCCACCGACAACACCTCTACGGGAAGAGGTTTCGCCGCCTCTCTGGCATAATAGACCCCCGCTGCCAAAAGGCATACTACTGCCAGCAGCCAGCGCACTTTTTTCTTCATTATCCATACCTCCTCCAAAAGTAACCTCTCTCAAAGTATTACATGTCTCTCTCAATCTCTTTCCTTGAGCGCTTCCACCAGACTAAACCGCCGAATCTGTCTCAGCAAAGTCCATTGTGCAAGCAGAATAAAACAGACTGTACCAACAAAAGCAATGATAAAAGAATTAGGCTCAAAGATAAGCGGAAGGGTAAAAAGATCGCTGCCCATGGCTTGTGCCATCAAACCAATCAAGTACATCGTAAAAGGAATGCCTGCCAAGATAGCAGCAAGAGCGAGCAGCCACTGTTCAAAAGTCAGAATCTGTGAGACTTCTCCCGTCGTCATCCCCAGAACGCGCAGACTTGCCAATTCCCTCTTACGTTCAGCCAAAGCCACTATGCTGAAGCTGTAAATCACGGCAAAGCCGGTTATAAAGGCAAAAACTGCCAAAATCCAGACGGTAAACCCATAAGTAGCCATCATTTCATTAAAATTATCCAGAAGCTGCTGTCTGTTTTCCAGCGTGGCTACTTGAGAAGCTTCCCGGTATTTTTCTGTAATGAGCGGCAAAGCCTCTTCCTCCGCTACAAGCAAAGCGGAAGTAGCCAGCTCCCCTTGCCTAAGCACGCGATTCAAAGCATCTTTATCCATATATGCGTTAATTCCCATATACTGAGGAATAATCGAGTGCACGGGCAGGCTGACAGTATCACCTCTGAGCAGTGCGCTCTCCAAAGTGATAATTGTTCCTTCTTTGGCCTCCAGAGCCTCTGCCAACTGACTGGATAGAATCAAGCCCCCTTCCGGCGGCAATACGCGACGTCCATCTTGATCGAAAAGATTAAAAAGTTCTGCATCACGTCCCAAACCAATAATCACAGTATCCCGCTCGCGCCAGCCATGTTTTAAGGTGGCGGGTGCCTCAAGCATTACTTCCACTCTTTTTATCCCCGGCAAATTCAGCAGTTCCCTGCGTGCACTCTCGGCAGCTAATGGCGCAGCAAAATTGATCTTAATATCGTGAGTCTGCACCTTTGTCATTTGTTCAAAAATCATCACGGAGATAATATTGTTAAAATAACCGGTGACTGCGATCATACTAAAGCAAAACATTATCCCGACAAAGGTAAAAAGACTACGCTGCCTGTGGCGAAAGAGATTTCTGGTAGCCATCTTCCCCTGAACAGTCAGACTATGCCAGAACCAGTTCCATCGTTCCAATTGAATATGCCGACCGGAAAGTGGTGCCGGTGGGCGCATCGCCTCAGCCGGTGAAAGCCGCATAGCTTGACGACTGCCAAAATAACCGGCAAGCAGCGCAAAACCTACCGAGAGCAGAAGCGCAAAAAGCACATAATCAAATGTGACCCTTCCCCGCAATTCCGGCAGATGGAAAAAGGCCTGATACATAGCCGTCATCGGAAAAGAAAGCCAAAGGCCTGACAGGCTGCCTAGCAGGCCGCCGGCAAGACCTATTATCAAGGGATAAGACAGGTAATGAGCCTGAATTTCCCGACTGCCATAGCCAAAAGATCTAAGCGTCCCGATTTGACCGCGCTGCTGTTCAATAATTCTTTTCAATAAAATATAGAGAATAACCGCACCCACGGCCAAAAAGAGTAACGGCATAACATTAGCCGTAGCCTCAGTGCTGCTAAGCTCCTGGTTAAGAATAAAGTTACTCACCTGATCTTTTGCCGGATAGAGCGCCACTAAGCCGAAACGCTCCAGCCTTGGCTCCAACAACGATTCCACATCCTGATAAGAAAAAGCTGGCTCAAGCTGAAAAATCAACTGATTGAACTGAACTGACTCCCCCGCCAGACTGCGCATAACCGTCAAAGGAAGGTACGCTATGCCAAAGCTTCGCGGGTCGGGAAACAGGTCCTGCGCAGTGCGCATAGGATAGACATATTCAGGACTTTGCGCCTGCCCCCTAATTTCCAGAAATACTTTTCTACCCCCAATAATGACCGGAATCTCCCCTCCTATTTCCAGTTCATTGGCAGCTAAAAACTGAGGGTCCACCCAGACACCGGGTCGGTGAGGATCAAGGGGTAAGCCGGCTAAGTGTTTAACTTTACTAATTTGTGTTTCTTGACCAAGCCCCACTGTTACCAGGCGGAGAAAAGCGCTCTCTTCCCGTCCGGGAAAGATGACTCGCACATCCTGCACAATCCTTCCTTCCATCCGGGCAACACCGGGCAAGGCAGTCAGTCGGCGAATTTCAGCATCAGAAATTCCTTGTACAGTGGCAAAACCGTCGGGGAAGCCGTACTCCCGATAAAAGTTTTCCTTTGCCTGCCAAAGGTTGTCAGCCGTCAAATTGAGGGACGTATAAACCATCAGACCGATGCTAATCACTACAAGACAAGCCAGATAGGCGGCCTTGTTTTCTAAAACGTCGCGCATCAGCTTCCGCCACAACACTACCAGGACACCTCCTCAGGCGCCAGCGGGTTTTCATTGTTCCGCGTCCGGTCAAGCCGTCCGTCCCGCATATAGAACACCCGGTCAGCCATATCGGCAATACCGGCGTTATGGGTAATCAGCACTACTGTCCGCTTATGTTCTCTGCTGAATTTTCGCAGTAACTTTAACACCTGGATGCCCGTCTCAAAATCAAGCGCACCCGTAGGTTCATCGCAAAGAAGAAATTCCGGATTCTTCGCCACAGCGCGAGCCACAGCAACACGTTGCTGTTCTCCACCGGAAAGTTGCGCGGGAAAATGCTCCAGCCGCTCCCCAAGGCCTACATCTATCAGCACTTCCTTGGCGGATAATGGCTTCGCGGCAATCTCGGTAGAGAGATGCACATTTTCCCAGGCAGTCAGGTTAGGCATCAAATTGTAAAATTGAAAAATAAAACCTACCGCTTCGCGACGATAACGTGTCAAGCCCTTTTCATTCATGCCATGAAGAGGTTGTTGACGATAAAACAGCTCACCGCTGGAAACCTTGTCCATGCCGCCCAGCATATTCAACAGGGTGCTTTTGCCGGAGCCGCTGGGGCCAAGCACCACAACAAGCTCCCCTTGGAATATTTCGATATCCACATCTCTCAGGGCTTGCACGCGAACTTCCCCCAGTTGATACCATTTGCATAGTTTCCGACCTGTCAGAATAACTTCCACCGTCTCACCCCTTTTCTCCCAACTTCTCCCATGTCAAACTGCCGCAGCTCTCCTGTGCCAGCCACGTTAAAGCATCATTTTCGCCATATACTCCCCCTTCACAATACCATATCTTCCGAGTTCCTTCAAACTCTAAAAGCTCACGATAGACCTTTGCCCAGCAGAGCCAGCAGGACCAGCAGAGCCAGCAGGGATAGTGTAGTTTATCGCGAATAAGTTTCCAGGGAAAGACCTAACGCTTTCGCTAAAATGCGACCCCCCTCACCCTACCCTCTCCCCCCAAAGGGTGGAGAGGAAATATTGGAGGCTCACCTTATGCTTTCCCCCACAGGGTGGAGGGACATATTGAAGGCTCACCCTACCCTCTCCCCCCAAAGGGTGGAGAGGAAATCTTGGAGGCTCACCTTATGCTTTCCCCCACAGGGTGGAGGGACATATTGAAGGCTCACCCTACCTTCTCCCCCCAAAGGGTGAAGAGGAAATATTGGAGGCTCACCCTATGCTTTCCCTCCTAAGGGTGGAGAGGAAATATTGGAAACTGCTTTCCCTCCTAAAGAGAGGGCGTATGCCAATTACCCTCTCCCTCTGGGAGAGGGCTAGGGTGAGGGGGAAAAAGTCAGAAGAGCAGATAATATCCTTGCGCAATTAATGGACAGGAGGTTAAAAGATGAAAAACAAGAGCAGCAAACGGCTGACAGTTTCCGTTATTCTGATTCTCTTCCTGACAGGCATTTATGCTTGGCAAAGACCAAGCGGCACCTTCTATGATATTGTCATTTTTGGCGGCGGATTCGGCGGCACTGCTGCAGCAGTGAGCGCGGCTAAAACGGCGCCGGAAAGGAGTATCCTGCTGGTGATGCCGGAAGCGGTACCCGGTGGTCTGGGCACCGTGGGTGGTCAAAACTTTTTTGACATCCGCCTCTGGCGGTGGGAACTGATGAACGGCGGTTCTTTTGCCCGCTGGTTTGAGCAACTGGGACAATTTTACAATACGGCTGAGGCGGCGGAACTATTGGCGGCTGAACTGGCTGCTCACGAAAACATTACAGTGCTTTATCGCAAAGACTTGGAGGCAGTGCGACGCAATGACGGCAAGATAATCTCGCTCTCCTTGCGGGAAGTTTTGCCGGATAGTGATGGAGCCATCACTTGGGGGAAGAGCAGAAAAAAAGTACGCGGCAACGTTTTTATTGACGCCTCGGAGGAGGGGCGCCTCGCACGTCTGGCGGAGGTGGAACTGCTGGCGGGTCGCAGCGACTGGCCAAAAGAACTTCTGCCCGCTGATGAACAAGGCGGTGTTGCCAGACAGCAGGCTGCCACGCTAATGTTTAAAGTGCAGGGAGTAGCGGCACCGGAGAGATCGGGAAGTTTTGGCGATTTGTTTTTTACCCGTGATCGACGGGGGAGCTGGGGTATTTGGGGAGGTCTTGAAGGTTATACATCTGACGAGGTAGTGACTGTTTTTAACCGGGTCTATGGCCCGGCAGGCTTTGCCATCAAGCCGTTCAATATTGCGCAAAACGGAGCGGGGAGCAACGAATGGTGGGTTAATATGCTGCTCATCTTTGACGTTGATGGGCGTGCCCACCTGCGAGATAAGGGAACAGACAGATTCCCTGCCGATAAGCGTCCGGAGCAAACTGACACCGATACGGCATATATAGCGGCGCGGGAGTTTTTGTTAAATCCCGCATTCTGGCAGGCTATGCGACGCTTCACTTATATGGACGAAGAAACCGGGAAGGCATACGGGTTGCATGATGTCAACCCGGTGCTTGACGAATACGGACGTCCGGTAACCGGGGAGAGTCTATATCTGCGGGAAACGGTACATATGCCGCTAGCCAATTTACAACCTGATCCCCCTCACCCTAACCCTCTCCCAGAGGGAGAGGGCTTCTCTAGGATAAACGGAACGGACGAGTCGAGTTTTGCATTGACACCTCTGGAGTGCCAGAAGGCAGGTACGGGACCGACTGAAGGCGGCGACCTGGCTAATTATGCCGGTCGGATAGGTCTGGGATTTTACGCCATGGATATAAACGCCTATCTTTACAGCGATTTGCTGGACGGAGAAGAATTTGTTTGGCCGGTAACAGGTTATCTGCGGCCAGACTGGTTAGCATCCGGCGGTGAACCGAAAAATCCGGTCTACCTGCCATTTGAAATGCTGATCACGACACACGCAGAAAACTTGCTCATACCCGGATACGCCACAGGGACTGCATCACTAGCTTGGGCGGCAATCCGTGTGCTGCCGAACCTGACGGTTCTTGGGGATGCGGCGGGTGCGGCGGCAGCGCTGTCAGTAGAAAAAAATATACCGCCTCTCCGCTTCAAAGAAGCAGAGATAGCGGCCTTGCAGGACGTTCTTAGAGAAATGGGCGCAATTTTGGATAAAGATCACTAATTTTCTGGTAAGCGTCTTATTTAATTGAATCCATCTGCTGCTCGGCAATTTTTATAGATAAGAAGAGCAGGGCAATATTTATCCAAAAGAGGATGGTTATTTTAGGCAAGTAAATAATCACTTCGCCGATGCCTTGGGTGAGGATGCCGACTGTGGCAGACAAGGAAGCAATCATCAAATATTTTAGTTCTTTATCCCGAGTGGATGCAATTGCTTTAAGTCCTCTTTTAAAATAACTTAACAACAGCCAAAGAAAGACTAACAAACCGATAATTCCGGTCTCCACAAGGACTTGAAGATAGGTATTGTGGGTATGAAAAGGACTTTTCCCACGATCAAGCATGTAAAATGGGTAAATACTCAGAAAAGACTCATGACCCAGGCCTATACCTGTTAAAGGGAAATCTTTAATGATCCCTAAGGACTCCTGCCATACCCTAAGCCGGTAAGCATTGGACGTGTCGAGGGGACTGCCGATCGTGCTGATGCGCTGCAAGAACACTTCAGGCAGCAGGGCAGCCGATGCCAACAGTACAATCAGAATCAGAATTAACACTCTTCTGTCTTTAAGCAAAGCAAAAACAAGCAGGCTCGCCAGCACACCTAACCAGCCTCCCCGTGAAAAGGTGAACAAAAGGGTTAAGCAAAGAGTGCCTGTCAGCGCAAAATAAGCGAATTTAACTGCAACCTTCTTTGTGCCCAAAAATAAGGCGCAAGAAAAAGGGATTAACAATACCAGATAGCTCGCTAAAACATTAGGATTGCCAAAAACAGAATAGACCCTGGTACGAATGGCTGGATTTTGCTCTACGTCTACCCAGCCTGCAGGCAAAGGGGTGCCTACCAAATATTGATAGATTCCGTAGAGAGAAACAAAAAAAGCCCCCAATAAAAGAAACTTCAAAAACCCTGCAAGCTCTTGCTTATTTTCGATTTGATTTATTAACACAAAAAAGAGAATGAAAGCAGAGAAGTAAATAGCTAAATCCCGAAAACTGCCGCTTAGATTAACGGAAGCGGCAGTCGCTCCTATAGCAATCAGCAAATAGAGGATGACTGCAGGTTCAAGAGACAATGATTGCATTGCAAGACGCCCATTGCGTAACCGACTCAAACCAAAGGAAAGCCCAACCAAGCCCGCAAGCAAAAGCACACCAATATTTGGCATAAAAGGCAACGCAAAAGCAAAGAAAAACAAACCTCTGCTGGGATTAGAAAGGACAAAAAATCCCCCCCAAAGAGCAACCAATAGTGTTAGCGCCGTCAATAGCGGGAAAAGATAAAAAACAACTATAGCAAAAAGACCTTGCAGCAAAAAAAGCAGAGAAAGATGGGAAGTCAGATAACTGTAACTCCGGTAGCTCCTGCTTTTCTCCAGTGACTGATTGAGCAAGCTGGAAACTGTTCGCAAGGCTTTTTTAAATAAATCCTGAATCAGTTTAAAAAGCAAAAAGAGCAAGCTGTTGTGCCAAACCGTAAGAGAAACATCCCTTTGCCAAAAAAGTCTGGCAAAAATACTGCCTGCAAAAATTTTAACAAAGAAAGTGACCATTCCTTCCAACAAAAAACCGGTTCTGCTGCCTTCATAACAAGCATCAAATAGTAGTGCCGCTTTTTTTATGCTTTTTACAGTAGCGCTTGTTTCATACATAAGAAGCACTCCTTTGCCCTCTGCCATACCATATGCCCTCACCCATATGCCCTCACCCTAACCCTCTCCCAGAGGGAGAGGGGATTTGTTGGTGGGAGAGGGTATTTGTTGGTTTTCTCCTCTGCCAGAGGGAGAGGGGATTCTTAGATGTAGATACGATCTGCTTAATCCAATACTTCTACCTGTAAAATGGTTGTGGCAACCGAATAATCTCTGCCGCCCAGGACAATCCTGCTGCCCACACGCACATCATGGGTAGCTATGCGGATGGCATGCTCTGATACTCTGGCCACTCCCTTAAGAGACAAAATTACATCAAAGCGTTCGGGCACCTCAGATAGCACTACCTTGCCCTCTGCTGTATCAACAGGACGTCGGTGGGGAACTGTCTCAACAGAAATGATTTCACCAAAAGGAACTTGCCCTGCCGTATCAATAACTATGTCTCCTGCTCGGATAACGTTTGCAGTGTACTGACTAACATCAAACACCCTACCCTTTATCAGTACTTCTTCGCCTTCTTGCTGAAAAATATCTCCGTTCTGCCGAGGACCGTAAAATCTATAAGCTCCTCCTAAAACTAAAGCTACTACGAAAACCAAGACAATTAAATCAATTATATTTATCAGGCCAAAAACTTTGCCCTTATCATCAAGCACCTTCAACTGCTTCGTCCCCTTCCGTATTGTTCATAGCTTTGCAAATGAATCTCTGCTAAGCGGGTCAGCGAGAAATTTGCGCGTGCATGCCAAAAAAGTTTTTCCCCTAGAGTCTTCCGTAAGTTTTCGTCACTTAACAGTTTTAGCGTCCGGCTGGCAAATTCCGCCTCGTCTCCGGCAGGGAAAAGAAAACCTGTCTCCCCATCTTTGACTAACCGGCTGATCCCTCCCACAGCAGAACTGACGGCAGGTTTTTTAAGCAAAGCGCCTTCGAGCAGCACATACGGAAAGCTTTCGGTGTGTGAGGTTAGTGTGTTAATATCTATTGCCTGAAAAAAGCTTGGGGTATCGGAAATCTGTCCCGCAAAATGGACTCTGTCCTTTAAGCCAAGCTTATCCCGCAGCGCTATAAGCTTTTCCTTCTCCTCCCCGTCTCCGCCGATGATAAATTGAGTCTCGGGGGCTGAGGCCAAAATACGGCGGGCTCCCGCAAGAAAAATCTCATGTCCTTTAAGCGGATGAAGGCGGGCTAAAATTCCAACCAATGTTGCTTGATTTGGAATGGATAGCCCGAGCTTCTTTAGAAACTCTTCCCTAGCTTCCGTTTTTGGCTGCGCGTCAAAATCAAGACCGTTATAAATTACGGTTATTTTTTCACCAGGAAACCCACGTGAAATCAGCATTTCCCGAAAGCTATCGGAAACAGCAAAATAGCCGTCAAAGGTATTTAAAGCAAGCATATTAAAAGTGGCATAAACTCTCTGCTTATAGAGGCTGTGACGAAAGTCCTGTTGATAATCGCTGTGGATGGTAGTAACAGTAGGGATTTTATAAAACTTTTTAGCAAGGGCACCATAAAAATTTGCTCGGGGACCATGACAGTGAAGCAGTTGATAACCTTCCTGCTTAAACAAACGCCCTATCTCCCAAACAGGACTTAAATGGTAGCGCTTTTTCTGCAATAAAGTTCTGGCATCCAGCCCCATTTTCAGTGCCTGCCGATAGAGCTCTCCTTCCATCAAACAAGCGAGAGTGACCTGCTGCTGTTTCTGCAGTTCTCTCACAAGGGATAGGACGTGGGTCTTCGAGCCGCCCTTTTCACCGCCGCTAATGAGCTGCAGTATTTTCATTAATGGTCGCTCCTTTTTGAACCGGAAAAAACTCCCCAAGTGTAGCAAGCAAAAAGCCTGCCCGTTCCCAACATCCCCGTTCCAACACGCCCCGTGTATCAAAGACGAGCGGTCTGCGCAAAAGCTTTGCCGCTTTGAGCGGATCCAAAGAACGGAAATCATGGTGACCAACTAAGAGCAAAAGTAAATCAGCCCCCGCCAAAGCCTCCTCTAAAGGGAGCAATTGCTCATCTTGAGCAAGCGGATCGCAGACTGAGACGAAAAAACCTTTCTCCCTGAGGAGATTAATGATTTCCAGTGCCGGGCTCTCCCGGCAATCTGCCACATTAGCTTTATATGTCATGCCCAAAACGGCAATCCGCGGACTGGACACACCGCTTAACAGTTGTTGCACACGTTCAACCACATAACCAGGCATTCCGTCGTTAATCTCCCTGGCTGTCCGAATCAGGCGCGCCAAGGAACCGGCCTGTTCGACGATAAACCAAGGGTCAACGGCAATGCAATGTCCTCCCACGCCGGGGCCTGGTTGGTGAATATTTACACGAGGATGGTTATTCGCATAACGAATTGCTTCCCAAATATTAACGCCCGACTGTTCGGCTATCAGGGCAAACTCATTGGCGAGAGCAATATTCACATCGCGATATGTGTTTTCCATTAATTTGGTCATTTCCGCAGTCGTCGAGTCTGTGAGATATATATCTCCCTTTACAAATGATGCATATAACTCTCTGGCGGCAAAAGCCGATGCATGGTCGACTCCGCCTACTACCCTGCTATTAAAAATCAACTCTTCCAAGATTTTTCCGGGAAGCACTCGTTCAGGACAAAAAGCAACTTGCAACTCTTTCCCAATCTCCAGACCTGTTTTCTTAAAAATAGGCAAAAGCAGATCCAGTGTAGTGCGCGGCGGCACCGTAGACTCTAAAATGACTAAATTACCTTTTCTCAAATAGGGCAATAACGACTCCGCCGCACTCCTTACAGCAGTAAGATCCGCCTCTTTATCTGCAGTAAACGGCGTTGGCACCGCAATGATAAAAACATCGGCGGCTTCCGGAAGAGTACCTGCACGCAATCTGCCTTCCGCTATCGCCTTTGCTACTTTTTCAGACAAATTAGACTCACAAATATGGCTATTGCCTTGATTAATTTTAGCTACAACTGCCGCATTTGTGTCGACACCTACCACATTATAGCCGCTTTCTGACAAGATAGTAGCTGTGGGCAGACCGATATAACCCAACCCAATCACACAAACTTTTTTCATTTTTTATCTCCTTCTAGTTTAAGCATGCCCAATTTTTTGCGCAATACTAAGATCACAAATTTGGGCAAAGCCGACATGCGCATAATACGTTTAGGCTCAAGAAAAAGGCGGTAACTCCACTCCAAACCAAACCTCTGCATCCAAAGAGGCGCCCTTTTCTTTCTGCCGCTAATCACATCAAAACTGCCGCCGACGCCCATACATACCGGTACGCCAAGCAGAGTCCTATTGCTGACGATAAACTGCTCTTGTCTTGGACTGCCCATGGCCACAAACAAGATATCCGGAGCGGCAGCACGGATTTTTGAGACCACTTGCGCTTCTTCCTCTGCTTGATAATAGCCGTGATGATAGCCGACCAATTGCAAGCCGGGATATTCAAGCTCCAAGCCCTGAGCCACCTCTTTGCTTACGCCGGGAGGTGCTCCCAGCAAAAAAATTCCCCAGCCGCGTTTTGCCGCTTCTTTCACCAGCAAGACAAAGATGTCTACTCCTGTCACCCTTTGCGGAAACGGCTTACCTAAAATCTTACCGGCCCATAGAACACCGATACCATCCGGGATAAAAAGATCAGCTTGCAACAAAAGCAGGCGCAACCTTTCATCTGATAGCGCCTTCATTATTTTCTCCGGATTAATTGCCAGAATCCATGACTTTGTTCCTGTAGCCACTCTTTCTGCTACCCAATCCACGGCATCCTGATATGTTAAAGCATTTACCGGAATCCCGAAAATTTCATGTCTAAGCATTAATTCACATCTTTCGGCTAATTTCAGCGTCAAGCGACAACGTCATTATACACTAAATAAACGGGAGGGGCAATAATTGGCAATAAGATGGGTAGAAGGGCAGCTTTATCAGACATTGCCGCTCAAAGTTTAAGTTGATTGGCACAGCTCCGACACTCCCGGATTGTGACAATGAGCAATGTCAGCGCAGTTAAAGGCAGTACGAATAAGAGCATAGCGTTACTGAAAAAAGGCAAAGCATCATGTTGCGCGGAAGCCAAAATTAGATAAAGAGTATAAGCTACATAATAACCTAAAAACAAAAAACCTTCCCAACGAGCAATGATGTGACCGGTGAAAAAAATCGGCAGACAAGCTATTGCCACCACAATCATCAGCGGAATGTCAAAATTCCAGGCAGCAGCATGGACAGCTATTCCTTCCGGCGCAAGAATACTAGAGAGACCTAGAACTCCCAAAACATTGAAAATATTGCTGCCCACGACATTGCCGACGGCAATATCGCGTTCTCCCCGGAGACTGGCAATAACTGATGTGGCCAGTTCCGGCAAAGATGTTCCGGCTGCAACAATCGTCAAACCAATCACCAGTTCACTGATGCCTAGCAACAAAGCGATTGCTCTTGCCCCTTCAATCATCCACTGTGAGCCAAGCACCAAAAAACCCAGACCGCCAAGTATAAACATAATATTAGTAACCCATGATTTTAACGGCATGGACTGTTTCTCCCCTAAGGGCAAAGGACAGTCGGTATTTTTGTTCTTTTGCTTGCTTTGAGAAAAGAGAAAAATGGTGTAGACAATCAAAAGAAGAAACAAGAACGCCCCCTCCATACTACTAATCCTGCCGTTGCTGCCCATGACAAGCACCAAAATAGATACCGTGATCATCAGCGGCACGTCCAGACGGACCAACTGCTGACAGACAACAAGAGGCGCCACTGCGGCAGAAATGCCGAGAATAAACAGTACGTTAAAAATATTGCTGCCAACCACATTGCCTAGCGCAATGTCTGCCTGGCCTGACAGACCTGACATAATGCTGATTGCAAATTCAGGCGCGCTTGTCCCAAAAGCAACAACAGTCAAGCCGATAATCAAGGGGGAAATGCCTGCCACCAGCGCAAGTTTTGAGGCGCCCCTCACCAGCATTTCGGCACCGACCACAAGCAATATGATACCTAGAATAAAAAGAAACAATACCATGCTTTAAATTATCCCCCTTTAAATAAACGCGGCTTCTTTTTTCCTTTTTAGCAACATTCTTGCTTTCTGCACCTAGGGTCGTATCTCCTTCATGCTTAAATTGTTCTACAAACTATTTTTATTTAACTCCACTCCCTCTGGAGATGGTCAGGAATCATTATATTTTGCCTCTTTCGCTTCAACAGTCCCCTCTCCCTCAGAGGGAACACCTCCCCTCTCCCTCTGGGAGAGGGTTAGGGTGAGGGTATATTCTCCGAAAAGCATCTTGCAAAAGAAGCAAAATATTATATAATCTACGTACATTAGGCGAATGAATTAATACACCAAGCAGCTTAGCCGCTTGATTCACAAAGCGAGAAGGAGTGCATTTAACATGAGACTAGCCGAATATTTCGCTAAAATGAAAGGCAATACAAAATGTCCTCCAGGCGTTAGTCTAAAAGAAATATTCTGGTCTTGGCTCGGCTCTTTAATTGGTATCGGCTTCTGCGCATACCTTTCCAGCTACTATTTTGAACCAAGAGAGTTGCCCTTGCTTTTTGGCCCCCTGGGAGCATCCGCAGTCCTTGTTTTTGCGGCAAGCAAAAGCCCTCTTGCGCAACCGAGAAATCTGGTTGGCGGCCATCTCATTGCAGGGCTTATCGGAGTAACAGCTTATCAGTTGTTTGGCCGAATCAATTGGTTGGCTGCCGCGCTGGCCGTCTCTTTTGCTATTGCGGCAATGCTTGCCACAAAGACTCTCCACCCGCCTGCCGGAGCAACCGCCTTAATTGCCGTTACCGGCGGAGAAAGGATTCATGCGCTGGGCTTTCTCTATCCCTTTCTCCCCGCCGGGACAGGTGCTTTTATCTTGTTGGTTGTGGCGCTATTGTTTAACAACTTGCTGCAAGATAGAAAATATCCTGAATACTGGTTTTAACTTATTGGCTAGCGCTGATTACCTCCCGAATTAACACTGTTTATATCTGCTTAATCCGGCATATTGAGGCCTCTTTCCGGCAATAATATTGCCGGAGGTGAGAAGAGATGGAAGTAAAAGCTTTTCTGCAGAAAGCAATGCTAAACGAGCAAGAACAAGTTCGGGATTATCAACGCTTTGCGCAAACAACAGACAATGAACGTGTCAAACAAGCATTTTACGAATTCGCCGAGACCCGAGGACATACTGCCGCAAAGATTAAAGATTTGCTCTCAGAACTTCACTGAAAAAGCCCTGACGGGCTTTTTCTCTTTTTTTCTTCGATTATTATGTTGAAACATCCTTCCTCTTTTTAGCAGCCTCTTCATAAGCAAGAAGTATCCTCTGCGCCATCGTCGTGGATGATATTTTTTCAGCCTCCTGCAACGCTTTCTCTGCCATCGCCAGCCTTAACCCTTCATCAGCAAGCAACTGATCGACGCGGGCGACAAACAATTCCAGCGATAAAGGGGTGAGAAAACCATCCACACCGTCTGTAACCATCTCAGCTGCTCCCAACGCTTTAACAGCCACGGTAGGCACGCCGGCCGCTTTGGCTTCACCAAGCACCAAGCCTTGTGTCTCAGTTGTAGAAGCAAAAACAAACAGATCGGCTCCGGCGAAACTGTCAACCACGCGCCTTCTGGACAACTTCCCGGCAAAAAGCACGTCGGACAAACCCATTTGCACCGCTTCCTCCTGCAAAGCTTGGCGTTCCGGTCCCTCGCCTACGATTACCAGTTTTGTTTTGGGATGTTTCTTGCTGATTTCGCCGTATGCTTTAAGCAAAAACCCTACATTCTTTTCTTTTCCGAGGCGCCCCAAATGAAGCAAGATTTTCACATCAGCCGCAATACCATACTCCCGACGCAGCCAAAGACGATCAGGCGCGATAAATTCTTCAATTTCAATGCCTGTGGGAATAGCTTGCACAGTCGGCTCAATCCTGTCTGCCACAATCTGACGGATTACTTCTGTTGGCGTAATCACAAGGTCACAGCGATTACAAAAATTTGTGGAAAGGCGCAATACCGCTTTGCGAGAAATCTCCCGGGCAAAGGGCAGGTAATGCACATATTCATCATACATCGTATGGTAAGTGAAAACCAACGGAATATCAAGACGTTTTGCGCAAAGAGAACCCAGCAGACCCATGGTAATCGGCGAGTGCACATGGATAACATCCAAGCTAAGCTTTTTGACTGTTTTACTTATATTAAGAGAAAATGGTAAAGCAATCGGATATTCCGGATATATGGGAGGTCGTACTGACGCAAAACGAAAAACACCCGACTCTTTTTCATAAACAGGATAGCTGGGTGCAAAAATATAGACCTCGTGACCAAACTCAATCAATTTTCTAGCCGTTGTTTCAATAGAACGGACTACTCCACTGGTATACGGTCTGTAACTGTCGGTAAACATGCCAATCCTCATAAAAGCTACCCTCCCGGAAGCGGGCTTAAAAGAACCCCTGATGTATACTATAAATATTTTGGAATCGGCGAAGCAGCCGACCCCCATTTACTGCTCCACCCCCCTCACCCTAGCCCTCTCCCCCCAATGGGTGGAGAGGGTTGTGGAGAAGGGCTTAAGATTACCCAATGCCAGCCTCTCCCTTCAGTGGGTGGAGAGGGTATCAGAACATCCCCTCTCCCTCTGGGAGAGGGTTAGGGTGAGGGTATTATCCCCCTCTCCCTCTGGGAGAGGGTTAGGGTGAGGGTATGTACGTTTAATTAAATAACTTCGACGGAGGCAAACATTAACCTCCCAAAACAATGAAAAATTTACTAAGCACCTTTTACCCCTTTTGTCGAGTCAGCCGGTCCTCATAGTTTCTCCAGGAAGATCCGCAAATACCAGGAAAAAAGCAAACAGCCCGCAAAGCGAGCCGCTTACTTTTGCTGACAATCTGCACAGCGTCCATACACTTCAAACAGGTGACCCAGCACGGCAAAGCCCGCAAGCCTTGCCTGCTCAGTATAAACACAAGACTCAGGACAGTATGAAATACAAACAACTTTTTCGCAATCAACGCAAACCAGGTGATGATGGTGACGGCCATCATCCGTTAACTCAAAAACAGCACCAGATTGCAGTAAAATCTGCTGAACAATACCTATTTCCGCTAAGAGGCGGAGATTACGGTAGACTGTGTCTAAGCTGACAGCCGGTTTCTGCTTGCAAAGCTCCTCATAAATTACCTTGGCGGAAGCCCGCTCACCCAAATGGCGCAACGCAGTAAGAATAGCCTGACGCTGGGCGGTCAGCTTATAGCCCTTTTCCTTCAGCAGTGCCGATAATACGGGTGCCTTCATCCCTTTCCCCTCCTATACCAAGAAATTTACGGGAAAGGGCTGCGATAGCAAAAATACCTAAAGAGGTTAACACAATGCTGCCACCGGGAGCCAAGTCTGCATGAAACGCGATAAACAGGCCAAGAAGAACTGAAATCAGCGCAAATAGATATGCATAACAGGCAGTCGCTCGAAAGCTTCTGCTTAACTGCAGAGCTGCGGCAACCGGGACGGTTATGAGGGAAGAAACAAGCAAAATCCCAACCACCCGCATGGAAAGAGTGATGGTTAACGCTGTCGCCACCACAAACAGAGCATTCACGAGATCTACCCGTACCCCCGCTGCCCGTGCTCCCTCTTCATCAAAAGCAATAATAAACAGCTCTTTCTGTAAAGCATAAACCAGTGCCAATACCAGTATGCCCAAAATTAAAATCAGTTGCAGATCTTGGCCGGTAATGGCAATTACACTGCCAAATAAATAGGAAAAAATGGCTAAGTTAAAGGCTTGAGCCAAACTGATTAAGACGACGGCAAGACTGATGCCAAAAGAAACCATGCAGGCAATGGCCAAGTCGCCAAACATCCGATATGTGCGGCGCAAAACTTCCAGTCCCGCAGCGGCAAAGAGTGAAAGTCCTACGGCCGTTGCCAAGGGATAAACGCCTGACAAAACTCCTAACGCCACACCGGCTAGAGAGACGTGGGAAAACATTTCGCCAATCATTGAAAGCCGTCTCAGAACAATAAAGATACCAATTGTTGGGCAAAGCACCGCCACCATTAATCCCGCGGCAAAGGCTCTTTGCATAAATCCGTACTCCAACAGCTCAAAAATATCCAGCACCTCAATCCTAATGGGCATGACGTAAAACTCTGGCGGCAGAACCATAGGTTTGACCCAAGCAGTCTTTTGCCCAAAAGTCTGCGGGAGCTCCGTGGAAATACAGCTTCCTGTTTAAACAAGCCACACTACAGACATGCTCTGTAATCACTCCAACATCATGGGAGACAAGAATCAGAGTCATCCCTTCCGCTTTGCGCAACTCCAAAAGCAAATTATAAAACTGCTCCTGTGCCGCCAGATCTACGCCTACCGTCGGTTCATCCAAGATAAGCAGTGCCGGTCGGGAAACCAAGGCTTTGGCAATCAGCACACGTTGCTGCTGACCACCGGAAAGCTCCCCAATGACACGATTCCGCAACTCAGCTACTCCCACCTGTTCCAGAGCTTCAGACACGCGCCGCTGTCCCTTTACACCGGGACGCTTAAAAAGCCCAAGAGATGCCGTCAGCCCGGAGAGCACCACTTCTTGCACTGTTGCCGGAAAGCCATGATGAAAGGAAGTGGCATTCTGGGGGACATAGCCAATTTTAGTCCACTGATGAAACTTCTCTTGACTTTGACCAAAAAGGCTAACCTGCCCCTGGGAAGGGCGCAACAAACGCAAAATTATTTTCAACAATGTGCTTTTGCCCGAACCATTTGGACCTACAATCCCCAAAAAATCTCCCGGCCAAACAGTTAAGTTGATATTTTCCAGAACCAAGCGGTAACCGTAATGAAAAGATACTTGATCCAATACTAAAACAGGCTCTTCCATTAACAATCACGCTACTCTCTCAAAGCAATCTGTAACTGCTCCAGGTTTCTGCGCATTATTGAAAAATAATCATCCCCCGCACTGATTTCTTGCTCAGTCAGACCTTCCAGCGGATTAAGCACCAAAATTTGCGCACCGATTTCCTCTGCCAGCACTGATGCCAGGCGACTAGTTGACAGAGGAGCATCAAACACATAGCGTACATCATATTTGCGGCCAAAAGCAGCGATTTCTTTCATTTGGGCAGGACTTGGTTCAATGTGAGGCGACAGTCCGCTGATACTTACTTGCTCCAAATCATAGCGTTTTGACAGGTAAGCAAACGCTAAATGGGTGACAATTATCTCACGCCGCGCAAGACCACTCAATCCTTCCCGAAATGCCAGATCCAAAGCCTCTACCTGCTCCTGAAAAGCAGCCAAGTTATTAAAATAGTAAGTAGCGTTAGCAGGATCAAGAGAACTTAGGGCAGTAGCAATATTAGTTGCCTGCTGCAAAGCCAAAAACGGGTCTAACCAGACATGTGGATCATACATTTCATCATGCTTTTCTTCTTCAGCAGCATGGTCATCTTTTTCTTTTTCTTTTTCCTTTTTCTCATCATGGCCGTGGTCTTTAGCGCCTTTTAACGGCTCAATACCTGCTGAGGCGTTTACCACAACCACACTGGCAGGAAGAGTGCCGCTGATTTTATCCAGCCAAGGCTCCATACCCAAACCGTTAGCGACCAGCATATCTGCCTCGCTCAGACTGCCCAACAGTTGCGGACTAGGTTCCCAATCGTGAGGTTCAACCCCGGCAGGAACCATATTTACAACCTCAATCTTTTCTCCGCCGATTTTTGATGCAAAATCATAGAGAGGAAAAAAGGTGGCGTAAACCAACTTCTTTTCAACAGCTGCTCCTCCCGTAGCCGGTCTCTCTTCCGCGCAACCCGTCAAAAGCAAAGCCCCCAAACAAAACAACAGAAAAACCAGATATCCTTTTTTCACTATGTACCTCCCCCTTCAATAGAGCACTAATTTCTAAATAGTAATATTCTTATTTACTGAAAATTATACCTGTTCCTTAAAGCAAAGTCAAAACAAAAAAATGCCCGCGCAAAAAAGGCGCTACGCGTTTTCTCGTATAATTTCCTGGCACAAAAATTCCCCTCCCCTGGAGGGGTGCCCGTAAGGGCGGGGTGGTCGCGTGGACGGGTGGAACAAATCACCTGTCCCCTTGGACGCTCCGTTCATCGTTCAATATCTGCAGTGCTGCTTCTCAGTAAATCATTCTGCCACGCACGAAGGCGTCTGTCTGTTCATAGCGCGGCGCTGTGAAAATTTGCTCTGTTGCTCCTGCTTCCACCAGCTCCCCCTGATAGAAAAAAATAGTTTCATGGGTAAGTCTTTGGGCCTGAAAAAGATTATGAGTCACAACGAGCACTGTTGTCCCGCAATCTTTATTTAGTTGCACCAGCAGTCGTTCAAGCAACTCCACGTTTGCCGGATCAAGGTTTGCGGTAGGCTCGTCCAGAAAGAGAATTTCCGGCTGCAAAACTACGGCTCGCGCAAAGGCAAGCCGCTGCGCCTCTCCACCCGAGAGGGTCTTAGCCCTCTGCTTGCTTTGAGCGGATAAGCCGATGATTTCCAAAATTGTGTTTACCCTTTTTTCAATTTCCACTCCCGGCATATTGCGAGCACGCAGCCCAAACGCCAGATTATCATAAACAGACATCTCGAGTAAAACAGATTTTTGAAAAACCATAGTCATTTTGCGGCGCAATGCGAGAACATCCGCTTTAGCTGCGGGCACTTTACGTCCGTAATAAAAAACCTCTCCTCTGCTGGGTGGTTCCAGCATATTGAGGATGCGAAGCAGTGTACTTTTGCCGGCACCACTAGGTCCGATTATGCCGGTGATATATCCTCGGTTTACAGTCGCCTCCGTCACGCGGAGCACTTCTTTGCTTCCATATTGTTTGCTAAGGTTGCTCACTTTAATAATGCTTGACTCAGTCATCTCTGCCTCCCGCCTGCAAACTGTAAAGTCCGGCATTAATCGCAAAAGAAATGATTAGCAAAATAATTCCCAATGCCATAGCTAAAGCAAATTCACCTTTGCGCACTTCCAAGACTATCGCCGTTGTCATTACGCGAGTCTGCCCTTCAATATTGCCACCTACCATAATAACTGCACCAACTTCGGCCACCGCCCGCCCGAAACCGGCAATAATTGCACCAAAAATACCATAGCGCGACTCTTTTATAATTGTCCATAAAATTAATCTTTGCTCCGCCCCCAAAGAGAGCAGCGTGTCGACCACTTCTTTGCCTTTTGCTCGAACGGCTACTGAAGTGAGACCCATAATAATCGGCAAAGTTAATAGAAGCTGAGCAATAATCATAGCTGTAGGCGTAAACAGCAGCTCCAACGGACCTAAGATCCCCCGCCGCGACAAAAGCATGTAGACAAACAATCCGCCAACCACCGGCGGTAAACCCATCAATGTATAGATAATGCGCTGCAACCAACGTACTTTAACTGCCGCTTGCAGCCCCAGCCAAGTGCCTGCCGGTATACCCAAAAGCGCAGCCAAAGCAACTGCGCTCCCTGACACATATAAAGTAAGCAAAATGATCTGAGAGAGCTCACTATCAAAAGAAAAAAGCAAAGAAAACGCCTGTAGCACCGCTTCAATCATGGGAAAACTCCTTTGTTGACTGCAACATCCTTACTCTCGCTATGCATTTATTTGCATAACGAGAATAGCATGGAGATAGTTTGCTGTCAATAAGCGAAAAACAATTTAATCTTATATACGCCTGCCTAAAACGGCGTGTCGGAGACTAGCCCTCACACGGCAAGAAGAGAGAAGAGCCGTATTGCTGTTTGCCAAAACCGGCGATTAACTTGCCGGCCTCAGGGGAGGCGAGCCACTGCACAAAGCTTTCGGCTTCTTCCTCGCTCACAGCCGCCTTTTTGTTGCTTACAGGAATCGCGGAAAACACATTATTAAGACAGGGATCACCGCTGAGAAAAATTTTTAGCTCTGTTTCCGCAGAACCGGTCACATAGCTGGCTCTATCGAGCAAAGCATAGCCGTTTAATTCGGAGGCAGTGCGAAGAATGCCGTAGTTGCCTAACATATTACGTCTTTGATGATACCAAAAACAACCTTCCGGTGAAATTCCCGCCTGTTGCCAAATGCTTTTCTCTGACAAATGGGTCCCCGACCGGTCGCCTCGGCTTACAAAAGGGACTTCTTCCCGAGCAATCTTCTGAAAGGCCTCCACAACGCCGGTGACAGCCGCAATTCTTGCCGGATCTAAAGATGGTCCTACAAGAAGAAAATCGCTGCTCATCACAGGTTGCCTTCTTGTCCCCCATCCTTCACTAATAAAGATTGCTTCCAACCCAGGTGCGTGGGTTAATACCAAGTCCACTCGTCCCGCCTTAGCCATGTCTAATGCCTGGCTGCTGCCTGCAGCGATGTGGCGGACAGCAACACCTGTTTTCTGCAAATAGGCTTGCTCAAGCACATCCAACAACCCGGTAACTACCGGCTCCAAAGTGCTGGCCAGCAGCAACTGTTTTTCCCCCTCCACTTTCTCCTCTCCTAACAGAAAGGATAATTGCCATTGCACTTCCCGCTGCAGCGACTGCATATAGCTTAACAGTTTTCTCCCTTCGTCGGTCAGTCTGCTGCCACCACCTGACAAACCGCCGGTTTGACGAAGCACCAGTATTTTTCCCGCGGCTTCCTCCGCCCTTCTTAGAAGTTCCCAACCGTAGCGATAAGATATCCCGGCTTCTGCCGCAGCCCGAACGAGAGAACCGGTTTCATCAATTTTCACAAGCAGCGCCAATAATTCTTTACCGGGAATTTTCTCTCCCAAATTCAACGTAATCTCCCATTTTTCCATCTCATCACCTTCCTAATGTTAGACATAGATGAGTATAATAATTTTACTTTCCGTAATTATTACTGCTAGAAAGGAAAATGAAACCATTATGTCTAATATAACATAAAAATCTTGGGAGGAGCCATGGAAAACTGGATTGCCGTTATGTCTGCAAATAAATTAGCGGAAGGCTCAATCAGCAATAACAAACTAGGCAACAATTCCCTCTTGTTAGTTAAAAGCGGCGAAGCAGTCTACGCTTTACTTAATCAGTGCCCTCACTTGGGTTGCGCCATGCATAGGGGGGAACTCTCCGGCTTTATTTTAAGATGTCCTTGTCACGACTGGCTGTTTGACATTCGCAACGGTCAGTTTGTCTCTGCCCCGGAAATAAAAATCCCCACATTTCCGGTAAAAGTGGAAAATGGGGAAATACTTGTAGATATAGGAGGCGAAAATTAATGAAACCGTTTCTGTATGCTTTAAGTACTTGTTTTCATTGCCAGCGCACAAAAAAATGGCTAGCCGAACGCAACATAGCTTATGATTATGCAGATGTGGATCTGGCGACCGGCGAAGAACGACAAAGGTTGGCAAAAGAAGTACTCGATCTGACCGGAACCAGTCAATTCCCCGTAGTAAAAATAGGAGACAAGCACGTAGTAGGTTTCAATGAGGAACGGCTAAAAGAACTATTGGGAGTAAAATAGCTCATGGACACCGGTAAACGCAAAGCATACTTGCGAGCGTGGCACGCTAAAGTTGTGGCTGCGTTAGGCTACAAGTTTAATCCGGACGAGGAAATGGTCGACTTTCTGCTGGAGCAACAAGTCATCCTTGAACGTAAGCACGGCAGTCCGTTTTGCCCCTGCCAAGGAATCAGCGGCATACGAGAGAAAGATATGAAGATTGTCTGCCCTTGTATTCCTTTTCATCGCAAACATTTTGCGCTAATGCAGCAGTGCTGGTGCGGCCTGTTTATCGATCAAAAAGTAACTGACCCATCCAAACTGCGCCAGATTCCAGCGAGCGAAGCAACGCAGGATTAAAGCTCTCCCTCTCTGCCATCTCCCTCTCTGCAATTCCCCTCTCCCTCTGGGAGAGGGCTAGGGTGAGGGCAATTCCCCTTCTCCCTCTCTGCAATTCCCCTCTCCCTCTGGGAGAGGGCTAGGGTGAGGGCAATTAGGGTGAGTACTTCGTTTAGAGAAAAACTTGGCCAGCGCCGCCACAAACAGCAGAAAAGCTACTCCGCCGGTCGCAGCCACCCAACGAGGAATAACTTGACTTTCCTCACCGGGTGTAAACATAACACGATGCCCCAGACCGTCGTCTGCCACACCTTTATAGTAGCTATAACCCGGCAAACTGACTTTCCCATTGCCGTCTGCAGAGCCTGTCCAAATCACATCCCCATTCTCACCGACCAGGCTGATTGTGGCACGGCTGGCGGCCGTTCCATCATCATACAAGACCTGCACCATGTTCTCCTGACCCTCTAAATGCAGAACTATGAGACGGTGAGCAAATGCTCTGACTGGATGCAATAAAATAACCCCCAGGATAGCTGTGAGCAGCATAAACCGCCATGATTTATTCATGAAAAAACATCTCTCCCCGTGATTTTTGTAGTGCCGCCGCCAACAAACCACAGACCAGGCCTTCGCCTAAGATAATAGGCGTATGCGCCAAAAAAACTACCGCAATACTGGCAGCAGGAAAGCCCGATAAAACCAACGTCATTGACAACAGACCGACCATCACCACAGCCGCCCCAAAACCTGCCAGAAAAGCAAAGACAGTTACAGAAGCATGCCAACGCGGCAAAAGGTGTCGCAACCGAAATAGGTAAAAACCGGTCAAGGCAGCCAGACCGATATTAAACGTATTATCCCCAGCGTACTTAAACCGCCGTGTTGAAACAGCAATCCCTGCAAAAATACAGCTACCATAGTTGATAAAAATGCGACGGGTCCTAAAAGCATTCCCGCGAGACCAACAAAGGTAAAATGTACTGATGTGCCCAATAAAGGAAAATGGAACAGCGATGCAGAAAAAACAGCTGCCGTTACCATGCTTATCTTAGGAATATTTTGCACCTTTAATTTTCTGCCAACCACCATAGAAACAGAGCCGGAAAGTATAAATCCATAGGTTACCAACACACCGCTGACAACGCCTTCAGGAAGATGTGCCATCGCTTCCTCCATAACATAAAATAATTTTTCGTAACACAAAAAAGACAAAAAAATTTACTATTCAAGTATAGCATACACATGCAAAACATTCAAAAAAAGATTCAAGCTAAAATCTGGATAACCTAGTTTTAGCTTGAATTTTTTTAGCTCTTAGAAAAAATACTGCAAGACATAGAATACGGCGCTAAAAGTAACAACAAGTCCCAGAAATGAGCCGACAGCCACCGCGATCCCTTTAAAACACAACACTGTTCTTTTACCTTGCTGTTTTTTCACGCAGAGCCAGCCCTTCCGATTAGTTATTATTATCGCTATATATTTATTCAATAATAACTTTTAATCGACAGGCTTCGCAAGAGTCATTCGTCCTTAATTGTGAATTATATTACAAATAAGCGATTCGCTTTAAGTAGGGCCCTTTCCGCGATCTGGCGCTATTTTAGCTTATTTATCACTCTGATTCTTTGGCGAGTTTTTGCGCCAACCTGACTATCTGCCTCCCTAAGGCCCGACTGGAAATCATCGCAGCCTCATCGAGTGAAACGCTCTTAAAAAAACTCATCCTCCCCTCGGTAATAGCAGAAAACATGCTCCCCATGGCTCCGCCATTTACGAGGGCATCTTGAGCGCCGCGGTCAGATGCTACCACCATCCCTTGCCCGAGCATGTAGTTATGTAAAATAGCTAATGCCAGTTCCTGCCCGCCATTGCGCAATCCGGCATGAACGACTGCGCCACCGACTTTTCCGTCAAGCGCATTTTTCACCAGATGAAGCGGTCGGCTTCTGTCAATAAAGTCCTTAAGACGACCGGTGACATTGGCAAAATAGACCGGCGAACCAATAACAATGCCGTCAGCCTCCAACAGTTTTGCGGACAACCAAGCCATGTCATCATCTTGGATAGTACATTCGGCTTTAGAGAGGCACTTGTTGCAGGCGATACACTCCTTAATCCGGTAATCAGTCAATTCCAGTAATTCAGTTTGCGCTCCCAACTCAGCCGCTCCGTCCAAAACGGCCTTTAACATTTCAGCCGTGTTCTTCCCTTTTCGATGACTACCATTCACAGCAAGCACTTTCACCATAATCTCATCTCCCCAACCTTCTGCTCTTAAAGTTTTCCGACCAGACGATGGAACAACTGCCGCTCAGTCGCTGCTTTTTTCTCCCTTTGCGCCGCCGATAAAGCTTACGAATGCGTAATCCGACCAGAACTGCAAGCAAAAACAGAAACCAGAAACGCCCGGTGGCAAGCGTTGCCCGCGCCACGTCATTTGCGGCTATCAGCGGCACGCTGCCAACCTGCTCCCCCGCCACTAAAATCACTGCCTCGCCAAGAATCTCGCCTTTCTGAATCGGAGCCGGTCGCGCGGGATCCACTTTCAGTTCTAAAGCCACATCCTTCTTTTCCAAGGGACGAGTAATTTCAAAACCATTAGCCGCTTGCAAAGAAACTGTCTCGCCAAAACGAACCGGGGCAGTCGCTAAAACCTCTCCCGCAGTTACCGGATGAATGGCGGCGAAATTCTCAAAACCATAATCCAATAAAGCCACGGTGTCTGCCCAGAGCTGGGCGCCGTTAGCCTGCAGGACAACAACAATCAATTCCAGTCCATCGCGCTTTGCCGCACCCACAAATGTCTGCTGCGCCGCCACAGTAAACCCGCTCTTAATCCCCAGCATTCCTTCGTAGCTGCGCATAAGCGGGATGCGGTTCACAATCAAACGTGGGCTTCCATCGGGCCAAGGAATACTGTGGCGTCTGGCGGCAGCAATTTCTCGAAAGCGGGGATTTATCATGGCAGAACGGGCGATCATTGCTAAATCATAAGCTGTCGTTACATGCTCTTCGTCAGGAAGGCCATGAGGATTTGTAAAATGAGTATTTTTAGCGCCCATTTGCTTCGCTCTAAGATTCATTATGGCCGCAAAAGTTTCCACGCTGCCACCAACATGCTCTGCCGCTACCACAGAACCATCGTTTGCCGACTGATGCATCAGCCCATAAAGCAGATCTTCCACCCTTATTTGTTGACCCTCCGCCAATGAAAGCGATGCTCCTTGGGCTGTAGTGGCCAAGCGACTGGTTTGTGCAATTTCATCCTCTGATGCGTTTTCCAATAACAACAAGGTGGTAAGAATTTTAGTAGTGCTGGCCGGATACTTCAACTCATGTGCGTTTTTTTCCCACAACACTTCACCTGTTCTGCCGTTGATCAGAATTGCTGACGGCGCTTGGATGACTGGATTGGCATTTACAGAGCCGGAGAATAAAAAAACGCACAACAAAGCGGCTGCAAAAATTATTTTCTTTGCCGGCAAGAAATCCCACTTCCTATCTAATGCCTAACTAGTTGTAAGAATAAGCAAATAGGGCCCCGCAGCCCTATCTTCAAGTTATTTAGAATCAGGCTGCTCTTTTATTTGAGGCGCGGTGACCTGACCCTCAACATGTGAGATGTCTTCTTCACAATGAGGACAAAGCCATTTTACCGTAGGTGAGTCTGCGGCTGAATACGAAACCTTTTCGCAATACGGACAAATTTTATAGGGCATGAGATTACCCCCCTCTATATTAATACTCCTTTGATATATTCGAGGGAAAAGCAAAATACCCTTTTTTTTACAGAAAAACTAATGTCTGTTTCGCTCATAAATTATCAGCAGCCCTTCCAGCGTCAACAAAGGATTGACAATTTCCAACGTTTCTGAATCGGCAACCAAGAGCGCTGCCAATCCGCCCGTGGCTACAACTTTCGGCTTCTCAGGAAACTCCTGGACCATCCGCTTGACAATTCCGTCAACTTGTCCGATAAAACCATAAATAATCCCTGACTGCATACTGCTTATAGTATCCCGCCCAATTACCCGCTTCGGCTTAACCAATTCTACACGCGGTAATTTTGCCGCGCGCTCAAAAAGAGCTTCTGTGGAAATACTAATCCCCGGGGCGATGGCACCACCCAAATATTCACCGTTCCCAGAAATAGCGTCAAAAGTTGTGGCCGTACCAAAATCGACAATAATGAGCGGTCCGCCGTAAAGCTCTATTCCGGCAACAGCATTGACAATCCTATCGGCACCTACCTCCCGCGGATTGTCAATCTTAATATTTAGTCCTGTTTTCATCCCAGGGCCTACCACCAAAGGTTCAAAGCGAAAATAGCGCTTCGCCATTTCTTCTAAAGAAAACATCAGCGGTGGCACCACAGAAGACACGATCATTCCACTAAGAAGACTGTCATCTATGCCGGCTTGAGCAAATAAGTTCTTAATAATTATGCCATACTCATCACCGGTTTGCTCCCTATTGGTTGAAATTCGCCAAGACACTTTCAGCTTACGTCCTTGATAAACGCCAAGCACGATATTTGTGTTGCCCACATCTACCGCTAAAAGCATTGCCGCACCCCCATTAACCTTTCCTGCTTTCTTTAAGAGAGACTTCGCCGGCCAAAAATGTTTCTGTGCCGGCTGCCGTTTTGACTAATAATGCCCCCTGCTCGTCAATATCAAGTGCAGTTCCATGAACAGTACGAGCACCCGAGTTCACAAGCACATTCTGCCCTAATGTTACAGAATATCTGCGCCAAGAGGCTAACACACCGGCAAAACCCTGCTCTTGAGCGAGCAAATAAGCGTCTTCAAAAACTGTAAGGAAATTTTGCACCCAGCTCACTCTTGAAGTTGACCGCCCTGTCTCAAGCAAGAGAGATGTGGCCCTGTCAGCCAGCTCTCCCTGAAAATGCTCTGCCGACAGATTAGCGTTCAGCCCGATTCCAAGCACCAGATAGTTAACCCTCTCCATTTCCGCCGATACTTCAGTCAAAATACCGGCAAGTTTACGTCCGCCCAACAATAAGTCGTTTGGCCATTTAATCCCGGGCACAAGACCGGTTGTCATTTTTGTGGCTTCCACCGCCGCTACAGCAGCTAATAAAGTTATCAACTGTGCTTTATGAGGGGCTAACCGAGGCCGCACTACCAGGGAAAGCCAGATGCCCCCCGCCGGAGACACCCAAGAACGCCCTAATCGGCCTCTGCCGGCAAGTTGCTCCTCCGACAGAATCAACGTCCCTTCAACTGCGCCTGCGGCGGCCAATTCACGCGCCAGGCGGTTGGTGGAATCAATTGTGCGGTGATAATAAATTTTCTTGCCCAAAATATTTGCTTTCAGTCCGTCTCGAATTTCCAAAGGCAATAATAAATCCGGCAAGGAAACCAAACGGTAGCCCAATTTCGGCGACGATTCAATCAGGTAACCGTCTTCACGCAAACCGGCAATATATTTCCAGACTGCAGTACGACTCACCTGCAGCCGGTTGCTAAGTTGCTCCCCCGAAACATAGCTGCCAAAATGCTCTTTTAATCCGGCCAAAACTGTCTCTTTCATTATCGCCTCCACAAACAGCCTGTTTCTAGGCAGTCGGTAACTCTATTCTAAGGATTACTTGCCGGAATGTCAACTTAGGAGCTTACTCCGGGAGGTTGCCATCTTTGTCTTAAAAAGATGCTTCGCGTTTTCTTTCAGCTAACGCGTCTTGCAGGGCGGGCTTGAAACCCGCCCGAAAAGGAGTCACCCTGCGACACCCCCTATTACGTTGGAAATTATATGATTTCCTGGTACAAAAATTCCCCTCCCCTGGAGGGGTGCCCGCAAGGGCGGGGTGGTCGCGTGGAAGAGTGGGTGAATGGGACAAATCACCTGTCCCCTTGACCCAAAAAAATTCCCCTCCCCTGGAGGGGTGCCCGCAAGGGCGGGGTGGTCGCGTGGGTGAGTGGGTGAGTGGGACAAATCACCTGTCCCCTTGACCCAATAAAAAAGACGCTTCGCGTTTTCTTTCAACTGACGCGTTTTTTTTATTCCGCTAGGGGCTGCCGCCCCTTCGGCGGGCCTGCCGGCCCTGAGCACCCCGCAAGAGTAAGGGGCACGCCCCTTACAAACCCCAACGCATAGGATCGTAGCTTCCCTGAACGATATAATTTCCTAGTAGAGTGAAAGACTGAAATAAAAATACTATTTCAGCCCCTCCTCATCAAACCGTACGTGAGGTTTTCCCTCATACGGCTTTCCGATGTTCGTCATTTATGAGCATTCAGTTAAGCAAGCTTCAGTAATTTCTGCTGTTTCAACATCTTATTAACTTGATGCCACACACTTGTGTGGCGTCTTTTTGTTTTCTTGGCGTACCATCGACAGAA
>JAGXRV010000056.1 GCA_018335695.1 Clostridium sp. | reverse complement strand
GAACCCAGCAGGATTACGAAGACAGTACTTGTCATTGATGAAGCACAGGATATGGATCAGGATGTGTTTCGGCTGGTACAGGCCTTAATGGGGCAGAATGAAGATATGCGGGTTATTGCCGTTGGTGATGATGATCAGAACATATTTGAATTTCGTGGTTCGAGTGCAAAATATATGGAAAAGTTTATGATCGAGAAGCAGGCGGTAAAGTATGAACTGTTGGAAAACTATCGCAGTAAAAGAAATCTGGTTCATTTTTCAAATCAGTTTGCCGGTCTGATTCGGGAACGTCTTAAGAAAAATAACATTGTGGCACATAGTCAGGAAAACGGAGACATACGGGTTATACGGTACATGAATAATAATTTGCTCGTTCCCTTTATAGAAGATCTTTCTGGCAGAGAGCTTGTAGGAAGTACGTGTGTGTTAACTCAGACGAACGATGAAGCGCTCCAGGTGACGGGCCTGTTGGTGCAAAGAGGAATGCCGGCAAGATTGATTCAAACCAATGACGGGTTCTCCCTCTACGATCTTGTAGAACTGCGCTACTTTCTCAAACAATTATCTGTCGATCCGACCACAACGATTATCAGTGATGATATCTGGAATGCGGCAAAAAGGGCATTGATTAGAAGGTTTGGGAAAAGTGAAATCGTGGGTATTTGCAAAAACATTATCCGGGATTTTGAAGCCATTTATCAGAAAAGAAAATATTTATCTGATTTTGAGGTTTTTATTAAGGAATCAAAGTTAGAAGATTTTTATACAGATTCCAGAGAAACTATTTTTGTCTCAACTATTCATAAAGCAAAAGGCAAAGAATTTGATAATGTCTTTCTTTTGCTTGAAAACTTTGATATAGGCACAGATGAGAAGAAGAGACAGCTATATGTGGCAATGACACGTGCAAAAAACAACTTAACCGTACATCTAAACGGACGTTACCTGAATCACATCCTGGTGGAAGATTTGACAAGACTGGAAGACTCGGCTCACTACGAATTGCCGGAAAAACTGGCAATGCAGTTAAGTCATCGGGATGTATGGCTAAATTATTTTATCGGAAGGCAATATGTAGTTGAATCCTTAATAAGCGGCGATATCTTGCAGTATAAAGACGGGGAGTGGCTGACGAACAGAGGGAAGAGTGTTTTCAGGCTTTCAAAGAGGTGTACGGAGCAACTTGAGAGGGTTTTGCAAAATGGTTATGAGCCTCAATTTGCCAAAGTTAATCTCATTGTCTTTTGGCGAAATGAAGATGAGGAGATAAAGATTGTTTTGCCTGAATTGCATTTTGAAAGAAAAGAAGCAGAACAAATTATAAATCAAGGAACATTGTTGATGACAGACATTTCGAACAATACGGCTTAACTTTTTTTGTAGAGGCTAGAAATGATTAGTCGGGATAGCTTTCTGGGAAGTTTACATCAGGTAGTGAGTGAATACCAATTACCTGTGGGTATTCTATTCCGTTAAACGGGGTTGCTAAGCCAATACAGATGTATAGTCTTTGGAAGTTGGGGGGGCGGAAGTTATTTAGGATGAGGCGTTCCCATTTGCAATCAGCATAATATTGGTTACCTGCACTAGTCTTGTTTGAGTTGCGTCCTGTTAGTGCAGCCGTAAAATCTGTAGCCGTCTTTGGTCTTCATCACTGAGTTGCGTATGGTCAGAAAAAATGGTATACTTCGAGTAAGAATATCATACGGGAGGTAGTTATTTCATATGTCACATGAGATTATGAGAGTTTCGGCCAAAGGGCAACTGACTATTCCAGTGCGTATTCGGGAGAAGCTTAATATACGTGAAGGGGATTATGTGCAAATTTCAATAGAAGAAGGCGAAGCCCGTATTAAAAAAATCAGTTCTGTAATACCCTTAAGCAAGGAAGATCCGATGTGGGAAATGGTGGGTATGGGTAAAAGCGATTATAGGGATGTTTCCTTAAACCACGACCTGTACCTAGCCGAAGATGAGGTCAATAGATGGAAATAATTATGGTTGATACAAGTGCCATATATGCCCTTCTGGACCAGTCAGATAATAACCATAAGGAAGCAAAGGTAATTTTAGGCAAATTAAGCATGGAAAATGTAAAAGTAATATTAACAAATTTCCTTGTCGCGGAATGTCACGCACTTATTATCGGCAGGCTGGGTCATGAATTAGCTAGGAAATGGCTTATAAACTTTTGTTGGGAAATAGAGAGAATTACTGAAGCTGACGAAATCAGAGCAAAAGAAATTATCTACAGGTATTCCGATAAATCTTTTACTTACACGGATGCCACGACATTTGCTGTTATGGAGAGGTTGGGCGTTAAGCGTTGTTTTAGTTTTGACAAACATTTTGAACGATACGGCTTAACTTTTTATAAGTAAATTCAAGGAGCGCATCAAAGCTTAATAGCAATTTGTTACCATAGTGCCTTTAAGTTGACAGATAACCCTGCAAACTCAGGATGCTCCACAGTTTCCTCGTCCATCCCGGTGGCTACGACTGTATAGAGGCTGTCGCGGAGGGAGTAGCATTCGAGGGTTTTTTCTTCCGGGTTGAGGAGCCAGTAGTGTTTTACACCGGCGTGCCGGTAGATCTGCATTTTTTTTAGGCGGTCTTTACGGATGGTGGAAGGGGAAAGGATTTCGACGATTAAGGCAGGGGGGCCGTCAACACGCGCGTATTCAACGATGGCTTTTTGTTCGCCTGAAACGTAAAGGATGTCGGGCTGGACGACGTTTGTGCTGCCGAAAGTAACGTCAAGTGGGGCATCAAAAATTTCGCCTTCCGGGTCAACGGACCAGAAGTAATCCTCAAGAATGCGTTGGAGTCTTCGGGAGGCTCGCTGGTGCGGGACGTTTGGGGCAGGTTCCTTGATTAGTTCGCCGTCGAGAATCTCAAAGCGGTAGCCGGGCTCATCAGGCATTTCCAGGTAGTCTTGGTATGTGTATTTTCTTTTGCTTGTTTTGTAATCCGGACTTTTTTCTTGGACAGCGGAGCCGGAAAGCGCTACTACCACCTGTGACAGATTGTAGCGGTACTGTCTGTTGCCCAGTTCGATGTAAGGAATTTTATTCTCTCGGGTGTAGCGCCAAATTGTTTCCACGGACAGGTTAAGTGCCGCAGCCAGAGCGTGGGCGGTGATTAATTCATTCTCACAACTCATAAAAACACCTCCAAGTTGATTATAGCAGGGGGATAAACAAATATCAACTAAAGTAGTGTATAAATAAGTCGGTGTTTTTTATTGGCTTGATTTTAGTATAGTATAGTTTCTGCTGAATAGTATCCGGTTCTGTTGATGTTGAATAATTTGCCGGCATAGCGAGGCAGTCTAGTCATGAACCGATATTTTTTATCTATCAGATAGATTTTTCTATAGACAAGATATATTAGCGGCTCTATCTGGCATTCTGATACACTTAAAAAGAGTATCGGCACGATTGGCCGGAAGGGGAGAAGTATTTGATTAAAGCGCAGATTGAGAAGTTTTTTAATATCCGTGGGGAAAATGTGATACGTCTAAAAGAATGGAAGGAACAGGGCGGCAAAGTGGTGGGGTATTACTGCACTTATTTTCCGCAGGAGCTGGTCATTGCAGCAGGTGGCGTGCCGGTCTGCCTTTGCGGCACCCGGGAGGAGCCAATTTCTGCGGCGGAAGAAGTGTTGCCGCGAAACCTTTGCCCTTTGATTAAGTCGTCATACGGGTTTGCTGTGACTGATAAGTGTCCGTTTTTCAACTTCTCTGATTTGATCGTGGGTGAGACCACCTGCGACGGGAAAAAGAAGATGTTCGAGTACATGAGCGAGTTAAAGCCTGTTCATGTGATGCAGCTTCCCCACATGAAAGAGAGCGAATCGTCGTTTGAACTGTGGGTGCAAGAAATGCGCCGGTTGCAGGCTCGGTTGGAGAAAGAACTGGGTGGGGAAATCCTGGAAGAAGAGCTCTGGAGAGCCATTGATCTGGTCAACCGAGAAACGGCAGCGGCTAAAGGTGTGTGTGATTTGAATCAACAGGAGCCGCCGTCTTTAAGCGGTCTGGATCTGTTGACGGTGAATTGGTCCCGTGGATTTAACAATAATAAGGAAGAGACTATTCGGATGCTTGATGAACTGCGGGAGGCATTGATCGGCGGAGGCAGTGTGGCTGCCGGGAAGCCCCGTGTGTTGATCACCGGCTGCCCGATCGGCCTTGGCAGTGAGAAAGTGGTCACTCTGGTGGAAGAAGCGGGTGGTACGGTTGTGGCGTTTGAGAACTGTACCGGCTACAAGACGTTGCCGTTAATGACAGATACTTCGTATGACGACCCCATCGTGGCGTTGGCTCACAAGTATTTGCAAATCCCTTGTTCCTGTATGTCCCCCAATGAGGGGAGGATGAAGCTGTTGCAGGCGATGGTGTCCGACTTCAATGCGGACGCGGTTATTGATTTGACATGGCAAGCATGCCATACTTATAATATTGAGTCTCGTGCGGTTGCTAAAATGCTAAAGGATGCAGGAGTACCGTTCCTGCATCTGGAAAGTGACTATTCCACGTCTGATCTGGCAAGGCTGGGAGTCAGGATACAGGCGTTGCTCGAGATGGTTGAAAAGTGATCGCGCTCGGTTTGGATATCGGTTCCGTAGCAGCCAAAGGGGTACTGCTTGACGGGGAGCGGCTCTTTACTTGTTTGTCACCAACCGGGTGGGATCCCCGGAGTGCCGGGGAGGCGTTGGTGGCTGCGTTGTTGGCGGAAGCCGGGAAATGCCGGGAAGAAGCCCGTGTAATTGTGACCGGTTATGGTCGAGTATCCTTTCAGGGTGCGGATAGGGTGGTGACGGAGATTAGCTGCCATGCTAAAGGGGTAGCTAAGCTCCTGCCGGGGACAGACACGATTGTTGATATCGGCGGGCAAGACAGCAAAGTAATACGCATTAGTCAAAGCGGCAAAGTGATTGATTTTGCTATGAATGATAAGTGTGCGGCAGGGACGGGACGTTTTTTACAGGTAACTGCCGCCGCACTGGGATTGGCTGTGGATGAACTGGATAATGCGGAGGATCGCGCTCTGGAAGTGGAAATCAGCAGCATGTGTGCTGTATTTGCCGAGTCTGAGATTATTGGCTTGCTGGCTTCAGGCGTGTCCAAAGGTGGGATTATCGCCGGGCTGCACCGCTCGATAGGCAAACGGGTCGCTACTATGGCCAGGAGTTTGGGTGTGGGCGGGCAAATAGCTTTTACCGGTGGTGTAGCCTTGAACAGGGGAATCCAAAGGGCGCTGTCCGAAGAACTGGGTCAGCCGGTACAGATTACGGAATATTGTCAGTTTGTCGGTGCTCTCGGGGCGGCTATGCTGGCGCGGACATGTTGAGGTGAAAGGTTCAGCAGGGTTGAGAGAATCTATATTTATTGTCTATTTTATGCGTACCATTTGCTATGATTGGTGCGTTTTTTGTTTATTGTTACAAGTAAAAGAGCTTGAGTATCCTTTGTTTGTAAGGATCTTCAAGCTCTTTTTTGTAGTGCTCTCGGCATGGGCGCATGCTCGTTGGTGAAAGTCCGATACGGGGGCTGGTAGTACCAACCGTTAGGCAAGAGCAAGGGAGTCCATCGTGAGGTGGAATCTGAAGGAAGCTGGAGGCAAAGCACTGAACCGAGGCAAACGAACCAGAACCGCCGTATACCGAACGGTACGTACTGTGGTGTGAGAGGAAGGTCACTCAACTAATGGGTGACCTTCTACTCGATTTGTTTACCAGATGGTTTCTACGTAATATTTGCCAATTTGGCGGTCTTCTGTAACAATCGGCATGTTCTCCAACAGCGCCTGGGCGATTATAGTAAGAGTATCCAGCAGGGCAATCATATTTCAAAACTCTCCAGTATTTCTTCGGTAAGTGGTTCGTTAATGTCATCAGTAAACAAAACCTGCCCTTTGGCGCTGCCGGGTAGGCGTTTTGTATCCGGCTCTGAATACGGGACTAGGCGGGCGACCGGTTTTCCGCTTTTGGCGATAATAACTTCTCTGCCTTCCTTTACATGCGTCAGTAGCTTGGATAGACTAGTTTTCGCATCATGAATATTTACTTTTATTGTCATTGCGTACACCTCATTTTTATCATAGCTTAGCTAACACATTTAGTCAAGTTTCCCTATGAGCTGCGAGTGATTTGGGAAATGTTTGGTCGCTACGCTTGCTAGATAAACGTGTGGTTTAGCATGATTAAGGGAGAATTCGCATGAGCGCTTGTGGCGAAATCCGAGGCTGACAGCTAGATTTTAAAAGGTAATTTATGCTATAATGTTTAAACTATAGGTTTTTTAACTGAAGGGATGGTAGGACAGAAAATGAAATTTGCTGCGATTACCGGGTGGGGCAAGTGTATGCCGCCTGCCGTTTTGACTAATGAAGATATTTCCACCTTTCTTGACACGAATGATGAGTGGATTGTTACACGCACCGGTATGAAGGAGCGGCGTGTTTCTCATGTGTCTATCAGTCAATTGGCGCATATCGCTGCAGCGCGCGCGCTGGCTGCAGCGGGAGTTGCTGCCGATGATGTAGATTTAATTATTTTTGGCAGCTGCACGCCGGATGAGGTTGTGCCAAATAACGCATCTTGTATTCAATTGCTGCTTGGCATTAAGAAAGCTGCGGCATTTGACTTAAATACTGCTTGCACGAGCGGCATGTATGCGCTTTCAGTTGCTTCGGCCATGATTAAAACAGGAGCCGTGCGGACAGCTTTGGTGATCGGAGCGGAAGTGATAACCAATATTCAGGATTGGAAGGATCGTAATGTGGCTGTGCTGTTTGGTGACGGTGCAGCCGCTTTTGTCGTCCAGGGAACAGAAAAAAATGAAGGTATACTGGCTGATAAGTTAGGTTGTTTTGCGGAATCTCGTGATATCTTGCGCGCTCATGGAATAGGTATGCGCTATATTGACGGGCGGAGTATGCGCGGCGGAATTTGGTGGGATTTTCATGGTCAGGAAATATTCAAGAAGGCTGTAATTGGGATGTGTGAAGCATCGGAAGAAGCTATTGCCCAAGCCGGCCTGACGACAGATCAAATCGATCTTATTGTGCCTCATCAGGCTAATTTGCGGATTATCGAGGCTGTGGGCAAAAGACTCAAAATCTCACCGGAGAAGATATTTGTTAACATTCACAAGTACGGCAATATGTCATCTGCCACCACGCCGGTAGCACTTGTAGAAGCCGTTGAGGAAGGTTATGTAAAGCCGGGAATGCGTATTCTTTTGCCGGCCTTCGGCGCAGGGTTAACTTATAGTGCCCATGTTATTCGTTGGGGTGAACGGGTAAGCCCGATTAGTTTTTCCGAGTTAGAGTTGCCGCCTTGTGAAAAAACCGGCCTGGAGATGATTAGAGAATATATTGAGTGCCCTCGTGCTGCGGGATCAAACTAACGGAAGGAGATGTTCTTTTTGCGCAACGTATTGATTATGCCCTGCCTGGATATCAAGGATGGACGTGTGGTGAAGGGGGTACACTTCGTCGGTTTAAAAGATGCGGGAGACCCGGTTGCTTGTGCGCAGGCTTATTGTGAGGCGGGTGCAGATGAACTCGCATTTCTGGATATCACCGCGACTATTGAAGGCAGAAAAACTATGTTAAAGACAGTTAGGGAGGTAGCTGCCGTCACGACAATTCCCTTTACCGTTGGCGGAGGAATCAAGAGTGTCGGCGAAGCTGAAGCTGTGCTTGCTGCCGGGGCCGACCGTGTGTCGATCAGCAGCGCCGCTTTTCGCAATCCCAGTCTGATTGATGAAGCTGTAAAATTGTTTGCTCAGGAGAAAGTGGTTGTGGCTATCGACGTAGATCTAAACCAGGCATTGCCTTCCGGGTATGAAGTGTACGTTGACGGCGGCAATAAGAGTACGGGCAAGGACGCGATTGAGTGGGCAAAGGAAGCCGAAGCTCGCGGCGCTGCCATCATTCTTCCCACAAGCAAAGCATGTGACGGGGCAAAAACAGGCTATGACTTGCCTTTAATCCGTGGGATTAAAGCAGTGGTAGGTGTGCCGGTTGTTGCTTCAGGCGGTGCCGGTAAACCGGAGCATTTTTTGGAAGCGGCTGAGGCCGGCGCCGAGATTCTTTTGGCGGCATCGGTTTTTCATTTTTCCGAAATAGGTATCCAGGAACTCAAAGGTTACCTTAGTCAAAATGGTGTTTCTGTTAAATATTAATTCTAATTCCTAATAAAGGAATTTTGCTCCTATAGGTCGAATTATGGCTACATAAGGAGGTTTTCTTATTGGGTAAAGCAATATTTCGTCAACGCTGCGGAGTGCTCGGTGTGGGAATTGTTTCCGGTTGTGGTGTAGTGACACCAAAACAACTTATCGGACTAGGCTTTTTAGCGGAGAAAACAGGGGCACATGGATGTAAAATGACTACCCGGCAGACATTGGTGATGTTGATTCCGGAAGAAAAACTGCCGGCGCTTGAAGCCGGGGTGACTGAACTGGGCTTGAGGATCGGTGTCTTCGGCAATGTTGTGCGTAATGTAAAAGGCTGTCCCGGGCATGAAGATTTTTGTCCGAGGACCGTGGGCGACGCTTATTCTTTAGGGGTAAAATTACAGGAGCGGTTTATGAATGAAAGCGTGCCGAAAGATTTCAAAATATCTACCGCCGGTTGCCATCGTTCCTGTACCGATCCTCTCTGTGCCGACTTCGGTGTGATAGCTCGCGCAAGAGATGATTTTGATATTTTTCTGGGTGGTCGGGGCGGGGGGCGCAAACCCCGGCATGGACAACTTTTGCTGCAAGGAATGACGGCAGAGGCGGTAGAAATTGTTTTGGCATATCTGCTTGATCGTTACCGCGAGGTAGGAGAGGCGGGGGAAAGAATATACGCCACTATAGATCGTGTGGGCTTGTCTTATTTTCGTCCGCCGCACTCACTTTACAGTCATTTGTTGAATAAGGATGATTCCAATGCTGACTTTTTGGCTTTTGCCAATGAAGTTTAAAAGGAGGTAGCAGAATGAGTGATCGGAGCGAAATAAATTTCAACGGCATTAAAGCAAAAATTGAAGATGTGTGTCTGACTGAATCGGAGTGTGAACAATGTTCAAAAATTAAATGTCTGCTCGGTTTTGCAAAAGTAGGCATTCGTTATGCTTTAGAGAAAAATACATACAATATTCCGCAGGGAGAAAAGCTTGTGCCTCTTTCCGACGCAAAACTTTATAGTCAGCATGAAGTAGTTGAGGCTCTCGCGGAAACATTGCTTCAGTGCAAAAATTGTCGGGATAATCATGAGGAAGACTGCGTAATTAATATTACGCGCTTATGTCTTGAGGCAATTTTAACAGGTGAACCGATGCCTTACCACGGTAATATCCTGATTCATTTAGTGGACCTTAGCAAAATAAATCCGGAAGCGGGCGTACAAGTGACAGCATTGTATCGGCAGAAAAATATTCCTAAAAACAATACGGCATAATATTGAAATATATTGCACAATAAATCGGGAGGATGAGGGCATTTGAATATTGCGGAAATGCTTGGATCTGAAGCGTCGAGCTTGTTGACCTATCGTTGCGGCACAATCAAAAAAGAGCAGTTGCACTTGCCGGGTCCGGACTTTCTCGATCGTGTTTTTATGCAGACAAACAGACCCACACCGGTGTTGAGAAGCTTGCAGCAGCTTTTTTCTCACGGCAGGCTGGCTGGAACCGGCTATCTCTCTATTTTGCCGGTGGATCAGGGTATTGAGCATTCCGCCGGCGCATCATTTGCCCCTAACCCCGCCTATTTTGACCCGGAAAATATTGTTAAGCTGGCAATAGAAGGAGGCTGCAATGCGGTTGCATCCACCTTGGGAGTATTAGGTGCGGTGTCACGGAAATACGCTCATAAAATACCGTTTATTGTCAAAATCAATCACAATGAATTTCTTTCTTATCCTAATACTTATGACCAAGTAATGTTTGCCCATGTTAAACAGGCACACGATCTGGGTGCTGCGGGAGTGGGCGCCACGATTTACTTTGGCTCCGAAGAGTCTCGGCAGCAAATTGTCAGCGTTTCGGCTGCTTTTCGGCAGGCACATGAACTGGGGATGTTCACGGTGCTTTGGTGTTACTTGCGGAATGCGATGTTTAAAATAGAAGGTGTCGATTATCATACAGCCGCCGACTTAACAGGTCAGGCTAATCATCTGGGCGTAACGATTGAGGCGGATATTATTAAACAAAAAATGCCGGAAACAAACGGCGGATACTTGGCAGTAAGCAAGAAAGCGGCTAAGGAGTTTGGCAAAACGCATCCGCAAGTATATAGCTCATTGACCAGCGACCATCCAATAGATCTGACACGTTACCAAGTGGCGAATTGTTACATGGGACGCAGCGGTTTAATCAATTCAGGCGGACCGGCAGGGGAAAACGATCTGAGCGAAGCTGTCCGTACTGCAGTCATCAACAAGCGGGCTGGGGGTATGGGTTTGATCTCCGGCCGCAAAGCCTTTCAGCGCCCTCTGGCAGAAGGAATCAGCCTCCTCAATGCAATTCAGGACGTTTATTTAGATAAAAATGTGACAATTGCATAAAGTGGCCGGTTATTAGGACGGCAAGCTAAGGGGCGGGTTTGAAACCCGCCCCTTCAGTAGGTTCACAAGGTGCACTCCTATTGTCAACCTAAAATATAAACTTGGTTGACAATAGACAAACGGCTATGCTATAATCCAGCTAAACTGTTTGGAGGAGGAAGATTATGAAACAGAAATTTGCAGTGCGTGACTTAGTGTTAATTGCCTTATTTGCTGCTTTGACTGCTATCATGGCTTATGTTGCGGTGCCTATGCCCGCCGGTCTGCCGCCTATTACAGGGCAAACTTTTGCTGTGATGCTTGCCGGCCTGTTGCTGGGCGCAAATAAAGGTGCAATGAGCCAGATTATTTACATTTTGCTTGGCGTTGTCGGTTTGCCTGTGTTTGCCAGCGGTACGTCCGGCTTGGGTATTTTAGTCGGGCGCAGCGGCGGTTTTCTCATAGGGTTTGTGTTTGGCGCCTTTTTAATCGGCAAGTTAACAGAAAACAAGCCGGAACCTTCTTTGCGAACATTAAGTTTTGCCGCATTGCTTGGCGGGATAATTGTTGTTTACATCCCCGGCATTTTGCAAATGGCCAGGGTGGGGGGTATCTCCCTTGAGACAGCAGCCGGCTTTATGCTGCCCTTTCTTCCGGGAGATTTAATTAAGGTTGCGGTGTCTTCGTTGTTGGCACAAAAAATCCTGCTTGCTTTGCCCGGGAAATATCGCCCGTCTGTTAATTGAGTTGCTGTCGTGGGCGTAGAGTGCAGAAGCCTAAAGGCTGATCTTAGGATAAGGGGACACCACTTGCTTTGCCTGCCCAGATTTCGCGGCTTTGGCTATAGTAAAGAGTTTACAGCCAATTTATTGCTGATTGCCAAGAGCCTGTCAGATGAACCGGCGCAGATAGTTGAGCTCTTAGCTGAGCCCGATGATATTTGCCGTTTTTGTCCCCATTTGGAGGCTGCCGGAGGGTGTGCGCTCGATGAGCGGGTACCGGCGCGAGAACGTGACGGAATTGTATTGGATAAACTAGGTGTTCGGCCGGGAGATCGGCTGTCATATCAGGAACTTAAGGCCATGCTAACCGCCGCAGCCGACAGTTCTTTCGCGGAAAAGGCGTGTATCGGTTGCCGCTGGCAGAATTTTTGCGCCGCTCTGCCGCCAAGCTAGAGTCTTTTATGATGCCAGGCCGCAAACAGATATGCTCCTGTCAGAATTGCGCTAAATGCTACGGCAAATCCCCATACGGCGGTGATGCTGATGGCGGAGGTGTCAACATAGGGATGAATGCCAACGACGTAGTCGAGAAAGTCATCAAAAAGATACCAGCCTGCGATTCCGGCTGCCAATCGGTAGGTGAGAGGAAGACCGTAGTATAGCCAGAAAAGCGCTGCTTGCGACGCCATGGCAAGATGTCCTGCCCAGAGCAGAAGGTTTTCCGGATTTGTGTTTCCTGCCAAATAGTAAGTTGAAATAATGGCTACTGTCCATAGTCCGTGTTTAATTAAACCAAAATATGCCAACCCTTCCCAAAACACGGAACGTTTGCCGCGCACAAAAAAGAGGAGTGCGATAAAGAAATAGAGGACGGCCAGGGGAGAGTTGGGAATAAAGGGCCAAAAGAAATAACTTGTCTCTATAAATTGGTGACGATACCACCAAAAGCCATATAGTGAGCCGGAAAAGTTAACCGCAAGCAGCAGATAAAAAAACGGCGGCCAAGTAAATAGTAGGTCGAGTAGCTTGCGCATGGCGTCCTCCAAATTTAAATTAGACCTCGATGAACCCGCCTTTGGCGGCGGCACCATCGGAGGAAAAAATGCTCCCTTGTCTTGCCCTCACCCTAACCCTCTCCCGGAGGGAGAGGGGATTTGTCGGATAGGTATTCTTTTTTGATAGAAAAAGACCGGGTCACCCCAGTCTTTTTTGCGTTTATTCTCCCTGCAGTTTTGCCTTTAGCGTTGTTTCTGCTTCCAGCTCTTCAAAGACCCTTAAAACTGCTTTTACGGAGTGAACCAGCATATCCCTTTCCTCGGGAGAAAGGTGATTGGCCAAGTTGCGGAATCTCTGGGAGCGCCGCTCAAAGACGAGACCGGCAAGCTGACGGCCGTATGAGGAAAGAAAAACTCTGACCACCCGACGGTCTTTATCGTCCCCCTTGCGCTTTGCCAGATTCATTTTAACCAAGCGATCAACAAGTCGTGTGGCGGCACTCTCCGCCAAATAAATTTCGGCACTTAATTCTCCCATTGTCAGGTCGTCGTGCAGATAAAGGATAAGCAGCGCGTTTGTCTGGGCAGGGGTTATCCCCAAGCCTGTCAGTTCTCGGATTTCCTCTGCTTCCAAATAGTGCATCAACTTAGGAAAAATTTCCTGAAAAGCTGTGGTAAAAACTGCGGTTTCTTTAAATTCGTGCAAGATGATCCCTCCATAATATATTCTCTCTCATGGGGGCAAAGATAAAACTTTCTTGTCTAGTATATCATTATCCGTATAAAATTGCCAGAATTATTATTTTATTGTGCTGAAAGTTGCTGGAATGACAAGATTTACAGTAAAATATTAGCAGAATTAAACTTTTTGAGAAGGAACCCTTGTTATTTAAGGCAATAAAAAATATTTTTAAAATATTTGCAAATATGCAGGAATTTCAGAGTAGACAACGAAATTGACAATATAAATATTTTACAATTAGAAATATTAACAGGAGGTTCTAATTTGGGATGAGAAAAATCAGAAGTGCTGCTGTCCTTGGTGCAGGGACTATGGGAGCCAGTATTGCTGCCCATCTGGTTAACGTAGGTATTCCTTGCCTTGTCTTGGATATCGTGCCGCCGGATGCCGCAGCCGGCGAGAGGAGCAGGCTGGCCAGGCAGGGAATAGAAAACCTAAAAAAGATGAAGCCTTCCCCGCTGTATCAGGCGGAAGATGTCAGTCTGCTTACTTATGGCAACTTGGAAGATGACTTAAGCAAAATTGCAGGTGTGGATTGGCTCATTGAAGTAGTGGCAGAGAAAATGGAAATCAAGAAAAACTTATTTGCGCAGGTGGAAAAATATTGGAATCCCGGGATGATTGTTTCCAGTAATACCTCAGGACTTTCCATCAATGAAATGGTTGCAGATTGTTCGCTTGACTTCCGCAAAAACTTTTTAGGCACTCATTTTTTTAATCCGCCACGTTATATGAAATTGCTTGAAATCATTCCTGGGATTGACACTGACCCGGCTATTGTTGAGTTTATCAAAGATTTCGGAGACAAGGTTCTTGGCAAAGGTGTAGTTTTAGCCAAAGATACGCCTAACTTTATCGGAAACCGCATCGGGGTTTACGGTTTGTTGTCTACGGCTGCCGCAATGTTGGAAGAGGGGCTGACGCCGGAAGAAGTAGACGCAATTACAGGTCCGGCTATGGGACGGCCAAAGAGCGCCACATTCCGTACATTGGATATGGTTGGTCTTGACATTTTTTTGCATGTGGCGCAAAATGTGGGCGATAAAGTAACTGAGGACTGGGAGAAGGATGCGTTTAAAATCCCGGCGTTTCTGGAAGAAATGTATAAGAGGCGTTGGCTGGGAGAGAAAACCGGTCAGGGTTTTTATAAAAAGGAAAAGAGCGGCAAGGAAAAACGGATTCTTACTCTGGAAATGGAGAACATGGAATATCGCGAGCAGAAAAAAGCAAAATTTGCCAGTCTGGAAGCTGCGAAAAACACAACAACTGTTCCGGACAGAGTTCGCGCCTTGCTTAAAACAGGAGATAAAGGGAGCATTTTTGCTTGGAAGTCGCTGCGCGGCATGATGGTTTACTCAGCATTGAAAACAGCAGAGATTGCCGATGATATTTATTCCGTGGACCGTGCCATGCGCTGGGGCTTTAACTGGGAGCTTGGTCCCTTTGAAACATGGGATGCTATCGGCGTCAGTGAAGCGGCTGAGCGCATCGCCTCTGAAGGCGGCGTAGTGCCCCCCATGGTGACAGAGATGCTGGCTGCAGGCATAACTTCCTTTTACAAAAAAGAGAACGGCAATCTGTATTTCTATGATTTCAAAACTAAGGCTTATCAGGAGATACCAAATGGTTTTGGTACAGTTTATCTGCCCAACTTTAAGGAAAAGGGTGGCGTAATAAAGTCAAACTCCGGAGCAAGTCTGATTGATATCGGCGATGGAGTAGCTTGCCTGGAATTTCATTCTGTCCGTCAGGCTATCGGTGCCGACGTGCTTTCCATGATCACCAAGTCTGCTGAGGAAGTGGAGAAGAACTGGGAAGGGTTGGTTATTGCTAATCACGCGAAAAACTTCTGTGTCGGCGCCAACCTGATGATGATTTTGATGGAAGCCCAAGCAGGAGAATGGGATGAACTGCACATGATGGTTCGTCACTTCCAGAGTTCACTGATGCGTTTGAAATATTGCAGTAAGCCGGTTGTGGCGGCTCCCCATGGAATGGCGCTTGGCGGCGGCTATGAAGTGCTTGCCCATTCAGACCGGATTTTGGCTGCGGCGGAAACATATATGGGATTGGTTGAGTTGGGCGTGGGTGTGATTCCTGCCGGTGGCGGCACTAAGGAAATGGTCTTGCGCAGCGTAGAAACGGTAATGGATAATGAGGCGGTTGACCTGACCCAGTTGATTGTGGCCGGTTTTATGACTGTCGCTCAGGCGAAAGTTAGCACAAGTGCCAAAGAGGCTGTGAAGCTGGGATATATGCGTCCCTCAGACGGTTTTGTGCCTAATCAAGATCGCTTGATTTACGAAGCAAAGCAAACTGTGCTTGGTATGGCGATGGCCGGCTATAAACCGCCTGTTTCGCGGAAAATAAGGGTAATCGGAGAAAATGGCTTAGCAACGCTTAAAGCCGGACTTTATAATATGAAAGAAGGTTTACAGATTTCCGAGTATGACGCTTTCCTCGCTGAAAAACTTGGCTACATCATGACAGGCGGGAATGTATCTGCGAACACTTGGGTCACTGAACAATACCTGCTTGACCTTGAGCGGGAAGTATTTGTTGAACTTTGTATGCAGCCGAAAACGCAGCAGCGGATGGCGCACTTATTGAAAACCGGCAAGCCGTTAAGAAACTAAATTTATTATTTGGACAGGAGGGATTAAAATGAAAGAAGCGGTAATTGTTTCTGCAGCCCGCACTCCGGTAGGGAGAGCGAAGCGCGGCGGACTGAAAGATACCAGACCGGATGATTTGGCAGCGCTCGTTTTGCAGGAAGTGGTAAAGCGTGCCGGAATATCACCTGATATTGTGGAAGATGTTATCTTGGGTTGCGCATTCCCGGAGGCGGAACAGGGAATGAATGTGGGTCGCATTGCGGCTCAGATTGCGAAATTTCCACCGACAGTATCCGGTTTGACAGTAAATCGTTTTTGCTCTTCCGGTTTAGAGAGTATTGCTTTGGCTGCAGCAAAAATCCAAACCGGTTTGGTTGATGTAATTATCGCCGGCGGTGTGGAAAGCATGAGTGCTGTGCCTATGGGCGGAAACAAGATGGCTGCGAATCCTACATTAATGCGGGAATATCCGCAGGCTTATATGAATATGGGTTTGACGGCAGAGCGAGTGGCTGCCCGTTATGAAATCAGCCGTGAAGACCAAGACATTTTTGCCGAACGGAGCCATCGTCTGGCCGCAGCAGCTATTGAGGCTGGGAAGTTTAATGAGGAAATTGTTCCTGTACCGTTAAAGAAGAAATCTTTTGACGGCAAAGGCCGGTTGGTGGTCGAGAACGGTGTGTTTAGCATGGATGACGGTGTTCGCAGCGATACGACCGCCGAGAAATTAGCTTCACTCAAGCCTGCTTTCATGCAGGGAGGCTCAGTCACAGCAGGTAATTCTTCGCAGACAAGTGACGGCGCGGCTGCCGTACTGCTGATGTCCAGGGAGAGAGCAGAGGCATTGGGCCTTACGCCGCTAGCCGTTTTCCGTGGTTATGCAGTGGCAGGCGTTGAGGCGGAAGTAATGGGCATAGGTCCTGTGGCTGCGATTCCGAAACTGTTGGCATTGGCCGGCGTAGACAAACAAGAAATTGATCTGTTTGAGCTAAACGAAGCTTTTGCCGCCCAGGCTTTGGCGGTAGTACGCACCCTTGGGTTAGACCAGGAAAAAGTCAATGTAAATGGCGGGGCAATCGCCCTCGGGCATCCGCTCGGTTGCACCGGTTCCAAATTGACCGTGACATTGCTTGCGGAAATGAAGCGTCAAAAGGCGCGTTATGGCGTAGTCTCAATGTGTATCGGTGGCGGCATGGGAGCGGCAGGTCTATTTGAATTAATTAATTAACTAAGCTCAAAGCGATGATTAAAGGAGGAAAGCATGATGACGGAATTAATTAAAGGCGGTTCTTTCCTGATTTCTCAGACTGAGCCGGAACAGGTTTTTACGCCTGAAGATTTTAACGATTTTCATAAAATGGTAAGCGATACAGTCGCTAGTTTTATTAAGGAAAAGGTGTTGCCTGCGACAGACAGCATTGAAAAGATGGAAGAAGGGGTTACCGTTGGCCTTTTGCGCCAAATGGGTGAACTGGGTTTTGTGGGAAGCGACATACCGGAGAAGTTTGGCGGCGCGGAGGCAGACAAGATCACTTCTTTGATAATTGCCGAGCAAGTATCCCGCGGCGGTTCATTTTCCGTAGCTTTTGGCGCCCACACCGGCATTGGTACTTTGCCCATCCTTTTCTTTGGCAATGAAGAGCAAAAGAAGCGCTATCTGCCGGGTTTGGCCTCAGGCCAGAAAGTAGCTGCCTACGCGCTGACAGAGGCGGAAGCGGGTTCTGATGCGATGAACGCCAAAACAAGGGCGGTACTGTCTGAAGATGGAAAATATTATATTCTTAACGGTTCTAAGCAATTTATTACGAATGCTTCCTGGGCAGATGTGATTGTTACTTATGCCAAGGTGGATGGGCAGCATTTTACGGCATTTATTGTGGATCGGGACACACCGGGGGTTTCCATCGGCGCTGAAGAACATAAAATGGGCATCAAAGGGTCATCTACCTGCTCTGTGATTTTTGAGGACGCCAAAGTTCCGGTGGAGAACCTGCTTGGACAATTAGGCAAAGGACATCAGGTGGCGTTTAACATTCTCAATATCGGCCGCTACAAGCTGGGCGTAGGTTGTTCAGGCGCGGCAAAATATGCTTTGGAGCTTGCTTCTCGCTATGCGCAGGAACGTATCCAATTTAACCTGCCTCTTGCCAAGTTTGGCTTGATTAAGAGTAAAATTGCCGATATGAATATTCGCACTTATGTTACGGAAAGCATCTGCTACCGTACCGGCGGCTTAATCAATTCTTTAGTGGAAAATTTGGATATGGACGCTGATGATGCGGGTCAGAAAGTGGCGGAAGGTATTCAAGAGTATGCCACTGAGTGCTCAATTGTAAAAATAGTAGGCTCTGAGACACTGGATTTTGTAGCCGATGAAGCAGTGCAAATTCATGGAGGTTACGGCTATAGTCAGGAGTATGCTGTTGAGCGGATTTATAGGGACAGCCGGATTAACCGGATTTTTGAAGGTACTAATGAAATCAACCGTCTGATTATTCCTGCAACCCTGCTCAGAAAAGCACAAAAAGGTGAGATTCCGTTGATTCAGGCGGCGATGAAGCTGCAAGAAGAGCTTTTGATGCCGATGATGCAGGAAGAATCTGATGAATTATTGGGCAAAGAAGTGCTGGCGATTGAGAATTTCAAGAAAATATTCTTGCTGATATCCGGCACGGCCGCACAGAAATACGGCGATAAACTGATCAAAGAACAGGAAATTTTGGGCAGAATGGCTGATATGGTAGATGAAATTTTCTCTGCTGAAACGGCAATGCTGCGGGCAAAGAAGATTGCCGCTGCAAAAGGAGAAGAAGCTGCCGCTTTGGCTGTCAAAATGACTGTCTGCTATGTAAATGAACTTGTTCCAAAATTTGAAGCTTGGGCCAAGGAAGTTGTAGCCGCCATGGAAGAAGGCGATACCAGACGCACGCTCTTTTCCATTCTGCGCAAACTGACTCGTTATGAGCAGGAAAATGTGTTTGCGCTGAAGCGTGAAATTGCAGACGCTGTTTTTAAAGGCAATAAGTATACTGTAACTGCTTAGCACGGAGTGCTCCTCCTCATTTAACCGCCCATAAGGGCGGTTTTCTTTTGGAGTTCTCGCTAAAATCTGGTATAATATTTTTATAACAAGGGAGGATGCCGATGCTGATTGTGGGATTGACCGGTGGTATTGCTACAGGCAAATCGACTGTGGCTGATATTTTTGAAGAATTAGGAGTATACCGAATTGATACAGATAGATTGGCGCGAACTGTGGTTGAACCGCATCAGCCGGCTTTGGCAGCCATCGTCCGTGCTTTTGGCACTGGCATTTTAGATGCTTACGGGCAGCTTGATCGAAAAAAATTAGCAGACATTATTTTTGCTGCACCCGAAAAAAGGGAAATTTTAAATGAGTTGACGCATCCGGCGGTGAGGACATTGCTCAGAGAAGAGCTGGCTCACGCTCGGGAATTGGGCGTTGGCATAGTTCTGGTCGAGATTCCCTTATTATATGAAGCCAACTTTGAGGACGAAGTAGACTATGTGATTGTGGTAAAAGCAGCCGAAAGGACACAACTATCCCGCCTGCTTTGCCGTGATGGACTTTCCGAAGAGGCTGCCCGCCTGCGGATAAAGGCTCAAATGCCTTTGCAGGAAAAAGTGACTCGTGCCGATTATCTTATCGATAACGATGGGTCATTAGCTAAGACAAGAGAACAGGTCGAAAAAGTATGGCAACTTCTGAGGCAGGAGTATGCTAATGATTAGACAGGCACTAATAGTGCGATTTCTTCTGGCTTTTATTTTAATGCTTTTTCTGCTGTCAGCTATATTGCGCAGTCCTCAAGTAGGGCGATTGCTATATCCTTTTAATTATCGTGAAGTCATAGAAAGGTATGCCGCCGACTATGGTGTAGATCCGCTCTTAGTGGCAGCCGTAATTCGTGTGGAAAGCAAATTTGACCCAAACGCGGTCTCCCGCAGAGGAGCATTAGGTCTAATGCAGCTTATGCCTGCCACCGCCCATTGGATTGGCCCGCAACTAGGCATCACCGAACTGACTGATGAGATGATTTTGACTCCCGAGATAAACATCAGGCTGGGAACTTGGTATCTTGCAAATCTGGCCGCAGAATTTAACCACAACAGAGAGCTGGTTTTGGCGGCTTATAATGCGGGGCGTGGGCAGGTTGCCGGTTGGTTGGCTGCTGGAATCTGGTCAGGCAGTTATGAGGATGTGGAAAATATTCCTTTTCCTGAAACAAGAAACTATGTTTCTAAAGTCAGGGCGGCGTATAATCGTTACCAGGCTCTCTACTGATCCATCCTAATACCCTCACCCTAACCCTCTCCCGGAGGGAGAGGGGAATGTGGTGACTATATTCGGAGCAGAAGGAGAGGGGGCATCCTAATACCCTCTCCACCCTTTGGAGGCATCCTCATACCCTCTCCACCCTTTGGGGGGAGAGGGCAAGGGTGAGGGGGGAGAGAAAAAGGCCAAGGTTTAAGGGAGAATCTTTTGGATAATAGCATCAAATTTTAGGAGGTGTTCAGGTGTCTGCGGTGCAGGAAATGTTGGCAAAAAAAGTGTGGGCTGTAGTCGGAGTTTCAGCAGATCAGAGTAAATTTGGCTATAAGGTATATAAACGCCTTTTAGCTTCCGGGTACACTGTATACCCTGTAAACCCAAAACTAAAGGAACTCGAAGGACGGCAGGTTTATCCTGACTTGTCCTCTCTGCCGGAAGTTCCTGATGTGGTAAACTGCGTTGTACCGCCTGCTGTGACTGCGGCGATTGTCCCGCTCTGCGCTGAGCAAGGGATAAAATATCTTTGGCTGCAGCCCGGTGCCGAATGTAACGAGGCGTTGGAGTTGGCAAATGAACATAGCGTGGTGGCTGAACGAGCCTGTGTTCTTGTTGAGCTTAGGCGGCGCTGAACTCAGAAAGTCATGCTGAATAACCATCCTCTGCGTGGGAATTGTATTAACAACAAACGTGAAGGTGGTTTTTTGGCGGTGAGGAGAAACAAAAAGAAATCATTTGCAGTTATCTTCCTATTTTTAGGTATACTGATAGGTAGTGCAGGATCTGTGATTTTGCAACTGCAACCTGCTCCGGAGGCGCTGCCATTGCCTTCTGAAGCACAGACTCCCCGTGTTCCTGATATGCGGCAGCAGATGTCGGAGCCGGAGGAAGACAATCAAGGCAAAATGATCTTTCAGGGTTACCTTGGCATCTATGACGAGAGGATTGCGATATTCTTTGGTCAGCCGCCGGATGGGTCACTGCAGTATGTTACCGATTTCAAAGTGCGGGAGGATTTGCGTGAACAACTGGCTGTCGGTGTGCCTTTCCGGGATGCCAGCGAACTGCTTGCTTTGCTTGAAAACTATACAAGCTGAATAATTTCTTGTTTAGCGGTTATATTATCAGGCATTAAAGCGAGGTGAAAGGTATGAACTGTCCTTTATGCCATAGTATTGATACTGGCAAAGTGGGAACAGGACAATATTATTGCTGGCATTGTCTGCATGAATTCTGTCTGCATGGAGAGCAAGGCTTTACAGCATTCTATGTTGATGCTGAGGGCTGTTTAATTGCGCTAAATGAATCGGCTCAAGCCAATCAAGCGGTTGGTGAAGATTTACTGGGGTGAAGATTTGCTGGGTTAGTGTTGACCGTTTTGTTATAATTAAATAGCTATACTCGGGAGGGGGGAGCAGTATGGAAGGACATTTGCGCCATAGACGCAGTTTAATTATTGGCTTCTTTGTTTTGTTGTTGCTTTTTTTGCTTTATCAAACGGGGGATAAATTGCTGGTTGTTATACTGCCATTTTTTTTGGCCGTTATTGTAGCTTATATCTTGAATCCTTTGGTTGACTTTTTGGAGAAGCAACGCATCCCGCGCTCCCTCGGAATTTTGCTGATTTACGCTGTTTTTTTCTTTCTATTCTTAGCCATTGCTCTTAGCATTATCCCTGTTTTGATTCTGGAGTTGCAGAAGTTAGCTGTGGGTATTCCCGAATATACGCGTCACGTTCGCCAATTTATTATCAATATTCAGGATGATTACCAGCGCATCAACATACCCGACGGGGTACGTGATGTCCTGAATCAGAATATTACAGAGCTGCAAAATTGGCTGCTTCATTTGGTTGCGTTGGTAAGCCACAGAATTGTGGCGCTTTTTTCCCATACCTTTATGATTTTTGTTATTCCCATTTTAGTCTTTTATATTTTGAGGGATATGGAGCTTTTAAAACGCTCTGTGCTTCTGGTATTCCCTGTGCAGTACCGCAAATGGGTTGTAGCGATGGGCAGTGAAATGGATCGAACAATGGGAGCGTATTTTCGCGGTATGTTGCTCACTTGTTTCCTTGTGGCAGCAATGACCTATACCGGTTTACTGATTATCGGGATGGAGTTTGCTCTGCTCTTAGGTTTAATTTCCGGTGTCACAAATATAATTCCTTATTTTGGTCCGTTTATTGGAGCCGTCCCCGCAGTCTTAATAGCTTTGCTCAGTTCGCCTTTGCTGGCTTTAAAAGTGATTGCGGTGGTTATCATTGTCCAGCAAATTGAGAGCCAATTGATTACGCCGCAGGTTATCGGTCGCAGTATTGGACTGCATCCATTAACAGTTATTTTTGCGCTATTTTTGGGGGGCACCCTTTTTGGGGTAGCCGGATTGATTTTTGCTGTTCCGCTTACTGCCATGCTGCGTATCTTTATTAAATATGCCTTAGAGTTGGCGGCAAAGGGTCAAAAGCAGTAGCAGCAGAGTGGCTCCGTTTATTGACACGCTTTGCCTCCCTCTTATATAATGGTTTTTGAAACGAGTCAGGGAGGGTTTGGCATGCTGTCCAAAGATATCCGTACAACTTTTTTGCAATTTTTTCAGGGCAAAGATCATCTGATTCTGCCCAGTTTTTCGTTAATCCCTCAGAATGACCCTACGTTGCTGCTAACAGGAGCCGGCATGGCTCCGCTGAAACCTTACTTTACCGGAGAGAAAACACCGCCCCATCCACGCTTGGCCACCTGTCAAAAATGTGTGCGCACACCGGATATCGAGCGAGTAGGCCGTACTTCCCGTCATGCCACTTTTTTTGAAATGTTGGGCAATTTTTCTTTTGGCGATTACTTTAAGGAAGAAGCAATCGGCTGGGCTTGGGAGCTTGTAACAAAAGGCTTTCTGCTGCCAAAAGACAGACTTTATGTCAGTGTCTACCAGGATGATGATGAAGCTTTTGCCATTTGGGAAAAGATGGTGGGGATTCCGCGCGAGCGGATTTTCCGCCTTGGCAAAGAAGATAACTTCTGGGAGATCGGCCAAGGCCCTTGTGGTCCCTGCTCGGAAATTTATTATGATTTAGGCGCGGAGAAAGGTTGCGGGCGGCCTAATTGCGAGGTGGGCTGCGATTGCGACCGCTTCCTGGAAATTTGGAATTTGGTATTTACACAGTTTAATTGTAATGCCGAAGGTGAATATGTGCCGCTCGCCAAAAAAAATATTGACACCGGCGCCGGTTTAGAGCGGATTGCTGTAGTACTGCAGGGAGTATCAAACCTGTTTGAAATTGATACTGTGAGACCTTTATTAGATTACTTTAGTCACGTTACAGACACAAAGTATCAAAAGGATGAGGCCAGGGATGTTTCCCTGCGGATTTTGACCGAACATTTGCGTGGGATTTCGTTTATGGTCGGCGATGGGATTTTGCCCGGCAACGAAGGGCGAGGCTATGTTTTGCGGCGTTTATTGCGACGTGCAGTCCGCCACGGAAAAATCCTTGGCAAGGGAAAACCTTTTCTGTATAAAGCAGTTGACCTAGTAGTCGATGAATATGGCGAATTTTATCCGGAACTGCTGGAGGAACGCCGGCATATCAGTAAAGTGGTGCGCTTAGAAGAAGAGCGTTTTCATGAAACACTTGAACAAGGGATGAAAATATTAAATGATCTGATGTGGAAAATCGGTTCGCGGGGAATGCTGCCCGGTGATCTTGCTTTTAAGTTATATGACACTTATGGTTTCCCTCTTGATCTGACTAAAGAGATTTTGGCGGAGAATAAAATGCTGCTCGATGAGGAAGGCTTTAAAACCGCATTGTCAAACCAGCGGGAGCGTGCCCGCAGCGCGCGCAGCGCCAACGTTTACAGCAAAGAGGGAAATACCTATGAAGCAATCCGTCAGCTTTCCTCCACCTTTACCGGCTATGATGAACTGCAGGCTACTGGCGAAATTCTGGCAATTCTCAAAGAAGGGGAGCCGGTGAATTCTGCTATTGAAGGCGAAGAAGTAGAACTGGTTTTAAGCAGTACGCCATTTTACGGTGAACAGGGCGGTCAAGCTGGAGATAGCGGGATAATCATGACCGAAGATGGTACGGTGGAAGTTGCTACAGTGTTGCTCTCTCCTTTTGCACAACTGATTCACCGTGGTCAGGTTACACAGGGAGCTATCAGCGTTGGCGACCGGGCACAGGCGATCGTCCATGCTCAGTTGCGAACTGCTGTCTGCAGGAATCATACCGCCACCCATTTGTTGCATAGCGCGCTGCAAGAAGTGCTGGGCAGCCATGTTAAACAGGCGGGTTCTCAGGTGACTGCCGAACGTCTGCGCTTTGATTTTACACATTTAAGCGCCGTCTCGCCTGAACAATTGTCAGAGGTGGAGAAGAAAGTCAATGAAAATATTTGGAAAAATTTGCCGGTAGACGTAAAGTTGACCAGTATGGAGGAAGCAAAAGAGCTAGGAGCTACAGCTCTCTTTACCGATAAATATGGGGAAGCCGTGCGGGTGGTAAGCGTCGGCGACTTTAGTATGGAGCTTTGTGGCGGTACTCATGTGCATAGCGCCGGGGAGATTGGTCTTTTCAAAATTTTTGCTGAAACAGGCATCGGAGCTGGGCTGCGGCGGATTGAGGCTCTCACGGGTGCCGAAGCATATCGCTGGTTCAATCAGCGCAACGAAGTACTTGAGCAAGCTGCGGCGCAACTGAAGTCTTCTCCAGAACAGTTGCCCGAAAAAATAACAGCTTTACAAAGTGAATACAAAGAATTGCAGCGAGAATACCAGCAGCTCCAGCTAAAGCTGGCCGGTATGGAAGTTGACGGGCTTTTGTCGGCTGTTTCTAAAAAGAGCGGTGTGCCGGTAATTTCAGCAAGTGTCAGCGCAGGCAACATGGAGACGTTGCGAGAAATGGCTGACAGACTGAAAAATAAACTTGGTTCCGGCATTATTGTCTTGGGAGCAGTTTCCGCCGGCAAGGTTCTGCTTGTGGGAGCGGTAACTGCCGATTTGCTCAAAGAAGGCTACCATGCTGGCAGACTGGTGGGTGAGGTGGCTAAACTGACGGGCGGCGGCGGTGGCGGTAGGCCCGACATGGCGCAAGCAGGGGGAAAGGAGCCGACAAAGCTGATTGATGCGTTGGGAAAAGTGGACAACCTAGTGGAAAGTCAGAAAAATAAAAGGAATTGTCTTGAGCAGGTAGAATAACAATAAGACAACCTGCCGGAGGTGAGGAAGAGGAAATGGTAAGCTCATTTGACCAGACGATGAAATTTAAGCGGATGGCGGAAGAGGAGAAATATCAGGCAAAAGATGTTTTCTCCGTAGTCTATGGAGCACTAAAAGAAAAGGGCTACAATCCCCTCAACCAGATTGTAGGCTATTTACTGTCCGGCGACCCTGCTTACATTACCAGCCATCAGAATGCCCGTGTGTTAATCCGCAAACTGGAGCGGGATGAATTATTGGAAGAATTGGTGGCTTCTTATCTTAGAGAACTGGAGAAACAAGGTTAGAGAAATGGAATATCGTTTTTTAGGGAAAACCGCTCTCAGGGTTTCCCGTCTCTGTTTTGGCACCTTGACCATAGGCCCGCTTCAGGCTAATCTGTCTGTCGCTAAAGGGGCTCGGCTGATTGAGTTGGCGTTGGATCAAGGGGTCAATTTTGTTGATACGGCGGAACTATACGGCACATATCCGCACATCCGCCGGGCAATCCGTCAGAGAGATTGCAAGCCGGTAATCGCTTCAAAATCTTACGCTCACACCCGGGAAAAGATGAAATTGAGTCTGCAGCGAGCATTAGACGGCATGGATCTGCCGGCAGTCGATATCTTCCTTCTTCATGAGCAGGAGTCGGACTATACGCTTAAAGGCCACAGAGAGGCTCTTGATTATTTGCTGGAGGCGAAGCGGGATGGCTTAGTGAGGGCTGTGGGATTTTCATGCCATACTGTGGCCGCATTGCGCGCAGCCCTCGGTATGCCGGAGATTGACGTAGTACATCCGTTAGTAAATATCGGCGGTGTCGGTATTCGCGACGGCACGGTAACCGAAATGCTTTCAGTTATTGCTTCGCTTAGCGAAAAAGGAGTGGGCATCTTTGCAATGAAGCCGCTCGCCGGCGGACATTTGATTGCCAAAAATGAGGAAGCTCTATCTTTTGTGCGGCGACAGCCACAGCTTGACTCCATTGCCGTGGGAATGGTTACCGCTGAAGAAATCAACTTTAATTGCGCTTTTTTTTCCGGACAGAACTTGCCGGTGGACTTGGCGGAGACGCTCAGGCGAGCTAAGCGTCGTCTGCAGGTGCAGTATTGGTGCAGCGGCTGCGGCAGTTGCGTTGTCCATTGTCCGCAGGACGCTTTGAAAGTTCGGGCAGGCCGTGCGCATGTTGAGCAAAAAGATTGCATATTGTGTGGATACTGCGGCGCTCATTGCCCGGATTTTTGTCTGAAAATATACTGACTTGAGGTGTGGGATGCGTATACTCGGACTGGATGTTGGAGACCGTACCATTGGTGTGGCAGTCAGTGATGAATTGGGTTTGATAGCCCAAGGCATCACAGTGATTAGACGCAGCCAGTGGGATGAAGATCTCAAACGCCTTCGTGAGTTGGTGTTAGAGTACAATGTTGCCTTAATTGTTGTAGGTTATCCGAAAAATATGAATGGCACCATTGGACAGAGGGCTGAAATGGCGGCTGAATTTGCAGAAAAAGCGGCGACAGCCTTGTCGCTGCCGTTTAAGCTTTGGGATGAACGCCTTACCACGATGGAAGCCGAACGGACACTACTGAGTGCAGATGTAAGCAGGGCTAAGCGAAAAAAAGTAATCGACAAACTGGCTGCCGTATTAATTCTCCAGAATTATCTGCAGGCTCAGGCTAATCGTCCTCGCAGAGAAGAGCAAGAAAGTTAATAGATGCAAACATTTTAGTGAAAGAGGTGGATAATAATGACGGAAATCAGTGAAGATATCGTGAAATTGCTTGATGAGGAAGGCCAAGAACATAGTTTTCTGGTATTGAACATTATTGAGGTGAAAGAGAACAAATATGCGATCTTGATTCCGCTTGAAGATGACCCGGATGAGCTTGACGAGCAAGAGGCTGTTGTTTTTCGCATTGATGATAATGATGGTGAGCAAATGCTGACTGTCGTTGAAGAAAGTGAGGAATGGGAAGCAGTGGCTGAAGCTTGGGAAAAGATGAGCGAGATAGACGAAGAAGAGGACGAGGAATATTACGAAGATGACGAAGAAGACGAAGAAGATGACGATGAGTATGACGGAGACGAAGATGACGATGATGAAGATGATGGCGAAGAGAAATAATGAGGACTGAGATGGCTGAGGCCGGTGGAATAAGGCAGCGTACTTTACTTCGGCTGGCGGGAGGAGTTTTACTGCTGCTTGCCATTGTATTTGTGATGCTTATTATGCAAATTAGCGTCTGGCTAAAACCGGTTGAACTGCCTGCCATGGCTCAAGAAGCTGTTTCTGTTTCAATTCCGGCCGGTTCTTCGTCTGCGCATATTGCAAACATTTTGACGGAAAAAGGGCTGGTTCGTCATGCGTTGGTTTTTCGTTTCTATGCTAAATATCGCGGCTTGGATAAACAGCTACAAGCGGGTGATTATAAACTCACTTATGGCATGACTATGGACCAGCTCTTGCAGGAGCTCTCTGCCGGAAATGTTTACCGGCCAACGGTGACTGTGACTATTCCCGAAGGTTTTTTGCTTGAGCAGATAGCCCAGCGTTTAGCTCAAAAAGGCCTCGTAAATTTTGAAGAATTTATGCTTCTGGCAAGAGAGACTGTTCCGGCGCTTGGGCGTGTGGAAGCAGGACAGCGTTATGCTTTGGAAGGTTACCTTTTTCCTGACACTTACGAATTTCCTGAAACTGTGACACCGCGGGAAATTTTAACACGAATGCAATCACGAGTGGAAGAAGTGTTAACTCCCGCAATGAGGTCGCGGGCAGGGGAGTTGGGTTTGGATATCCATCAGTTGATGACACTAGCTTCACTTGTGGAGCGTGAAGTGCAGTCTCCCGAGGAAGCCCCTCTGGTAGCAGCAGTAATCCATAATCGCCTGGCTAAAAGTATGCCTTTGCAGATTTGTGCTTCGGTGATTTATGCTTTGGGAGAACATCGCGATAAATTGTATTATGCCGATTTGGAAGTGGATTCCCCGTTTAACACTTATAGGCATCTTGGTTTGCCGCCGGGACCGATAGCAGCGCCGGGCAAAAGGTCGATTATGGCTGTTTTATACCCGGCTGAAGTTGATTACCTTTTCTATGTGCTCAAAGAGGATGGCAGCGGAACCCATTATTTTGGCAGAAACTACGCTGAGCATCAAGCGAATATTCGCAGAGCCCGCAGCAATCGTTAGAGAGGCAGTTCAGTGAAAAAACCTGAGATTTTGGCGCCGGCAGGAGATTTGGAAAAACTGAAGATGGCAGTGCTTTACGGTGCTGATGCTGTTTATCTGGCGGGAAAGCATTTTGGCATGCGTGCTTTTGCCGGCAATTTTACTGAAGAGGAAATGCTGGAAGGTTTAGCGTTTGCCCGTCGGCATGGCGCAAAAGTATATGTAACATTAAACATTTTTGCCAATAATGATGATATCCGGCAATTGCCGGTATATTTGCAAAGTTTGGCCCGGATAGGCGTTGACGCACTGATTATTGCCGATCCGGGTGTTTTCTCTTTGGCAAGTGAAATAGTACCTGAGATCCCTATCCATATCAGCACTCAAGCCAATACGACTAATTGGCGAAGCGCATGTTTTTGGCAAGAAAACGGGGCAAAGCGGGTTGTGCTGGCTAGGGAAGTGACGTTGGCGGAAATTGCCGAGATTCGCAGCCGTACTGAATTAGAACTGGAAGTGTTCGTCCACGGCGCAATGTGTTGGGCGTATTCGGGACGTTGTTATCTTAGTCATCATTTAACGGGTCGCAGCGGCAACCGGGGAGAGTGTGCTCAGGCTTGCCGCTGGAAGTATAGCCTAGTGGAAGAAAAGCATCCGGGAAAATATATGCCTGTCTTTGAAGATGATCGCGGCACTTATATTCTTAATGCCCGTGATCTTTGTCTGCTGACTTATTTGCCGGACTTAGTCAAGGCAGGTGTTAATAGCCTCAAAATTGAGGGACGGATGAAAAGTGCTTACTACGCAGCCACCGTCACGCGGGTCTATCGGCAGGCTCTTGATGCTTTTTTTGCCGACCCTCATAATTTTATTGTAAATCAAAAGTGGCATGAAGAACTGCATAAAGTCAGCCACCGCCCGTATTCCAGCGGTTTTCTGCTTGGCAATCCCGGGAAGGAAGGCCATGATTTTAGCAGTACACAACAGTTGGCAAGCCATGAATTTATCGGTGTCGTCCGAGCATATGACCGGCAAAAAGAACGGGCGGTAGTGGAAATGCGCAATCGCTTCGCGGAGAATGAATGCTTGAGCGTTTTTGGGCCCACAACTGAACCACATGAATTTAAAGTTAGCAATTTAAGAAGTGCTTCGGGGGAACCAATTAAGGAAGCAATTCGCGTCCAGGAACATGTTTCGTTAGATATGCCTATCCCTGTTACCGAATATTTTTTGCTAAGACGTGAAATAAAAGTATAAAAAATGCCCCGCAAGGCAGACTAAGTTGTTAGTAAAGCCGGCGGGGTGTTTTTATGCATAGAGTTCAGCGACATAAAAGGATTTTAATTACTTTTGTTTTCTTTTTTCTGTTTGTTGTCATGCTTGTAGGTCGTGTTTTCTTTTTGCAGGTAGTGACAGGTCATCACTATGCGTGGGAGAGCGTGGCGCAGCGTTCACTGCGCTACGATTATTATCCAACCGGACGAGGACAGATTCTCGACAGATTCGGAAAGTCTCTGCTTGATACTCATTGGGTGCCTATTCATGTCGTTTTCCCCTCCATAGCAGATGAAAGAACAAACGATATTCTGCAAAGATATACTGGAAATATGAACTTAGGACAGGTCTATTCACTGTCGGATGATGAAAATCTGCAGTTTAAACTGGGCAATTTGCCTCGGGAAGGTATCGTTTCAACATTCTCCAAAATCCGTTACGGCAGAAACGCCTTAGCATCTCATGTCACAGGATATATCCAGAGAAGCGGAGCAAGCGGTCCCACAGGCTTGGAAAAATCGTTTAGCGATGAACTTTTTGCCGGCCGTCCTTTTTCGCTGGCAGCTTTTGTCGATGCCCGCGGCAGTTTAGTTCCCGGCTTGGGATACCGCGACCTGAGAAGTGTTGACCAAACCAGACCTTACAGTGTTATTACCACTATTGACAGCCAAAAACAAAGGGTGGCGGAACAGGTTTTGGCAAGAGAAGGAGAAAGCGCCGCTATTGTAGTAATGGAAGCAAAGACAGGTGATATTTTAGCGATGGCGTCATATCCGCAGCTCAATTCCTGGGAAATGTACAGCGGTGTCAGCAGTCAGCGGATGCGTGAACTGCAAAATGATCCGCGAGCTCCATTTGTGAACAAAGCAATTCAACAATATCCGCCCGGCTCTGTTTTTAAAGTGGTGCTGGCTGCAGCAGCGCTGGAATCTGGATTTGCCGGAAAAGAAGAGAATTATGTTTGCACAGGTTCTATCGAGGTAGGGGATGTGCTAATTTCTTGTTTTGGGGGTGAAGCGCACGGCGAAGTAGATTTGCATGAGGCTTTAGCTCTTTCCTGTAACAGTTATTTTATCTGGTTAGGTCAGAATTTAGGACGCCAAGCGGTAACAGCCGCTGCCGAGCGCTTTAAGCTGGGTTCTCGCACAGGCATTCCATTAGAAGAGAGAGCGGGAAACATTCCTGCGGTTGCAGATCTGCCATTTTTGGGAAACCTGGCTCATTTTTCAATCGGTCAGGGCCAAGTGTTGGCCACTCCGCTGCAGCTTACGCGGATGATGGCGATTATCGCGAATAACGGTCTGGATGTCTATCCGCGGCTTGTTTCTGAAATTATCAATAATCAAGGCAGGAGGGTCAGGTATTACCCGGCTTACAGAGGCAGCAGAGCGATGCAGCCCGCGGCGGCGAGGCGACTAAGAAGTATGTTAGCCGCCGTGGTAGAGTCCGGTACGGGTCAGTCCGCCGAAAGCCCATATTATGCCGCAATAGGTAAGACAGGTACTGCTGAAACGGCCAAACGAGATATCAGCCATTCTTGGTTTGCCGGAATTGCCGAAATCAAAGGTAAACAGCTTGCCGTCACAGTTTTTTTGGAAGACAGTCGGGACGGTTCAGCAGCCGCTATCTTTCGCAGTGTGATGGAGCAAATTGTCATGCAGGCGGAAGATTGATTTTCTGCAGTTTTTCGGCAACTGTTAGACAAAAAATGAGCAGTAATTGCATATGATATAAAAGTCGGCAAATTAGTTTGAGCGGGGAGGGCTATTTTTTGCTGCCTTTTATTTTTGGTGTGGCTGCTGTTGCCAAAGAAATCGTGCTGCTGGTTTCATACCTTAAAAACAATTCTTTTCCACAACCACTTAAAGCAAAAGAAGAGATTAAGTATTTAGAATTGATGGCCAAGGGCGATTCCGATGCCCGCAGTGTGCTGATTGAGCGAAATCTGCGTTTGGTGGCTCATGTGCTCAAGAAATTTGAAAACACAGGCGAAGAGCAAGAGGATTTAATCTCCATCGGCACCATTGGTTTGATTAAAGCTATTGACTCTTACAAGGGCAATAAAGGCACACGTCTAGCTACTTATGCTGCTCGCTGCATTGAAAACGAAATTCTGATGCATATTAGAGTAATTACAAAACGAAAAGTCGAAGTATTGCTTTATGATCCGATCGGCACAGATAAAGAGGGCAATGAAATTACTTTTTCCGAAATTCTAGGCACAGAGCCGGAAGAAGTTTTGGAAGAGGTAAACAAAAAGATGCTTGAAGGGAAACTATACGATATTATTCTTGGACTAAAAAAACGTGAACGGACAGTGCTTGCCATGCGCTTTGGGCTTCCCTTGGGCCGCCGTCAAACCCAAAAGGAGATCGCCAAAAACCTTGGTATTTCCCGTTCGTATGTTTCCCGTATAGAAAAAAAGGTTATCGCAAAAATTGCCGCAGAGTTTAAACAGCATCGGCAGAACTTGTAGAGAAATATTGTGTGGTAGCCGGTTTGCTTTTTTATTTATCCTTTTCTGGAAAATTAATCTAATTTTAAGGTAATTTGGCTTGCGATTTTATATAATTAAACGAAAAGGAAAAATTTTCTGAAAGTTCTCTATATTTCTTTGCAAAAATCTCAGATAACAGGCAGAACTTTAAACGACATCATTTATTTTAGGAAAGAGGTGAAAAATTGATTCTGAAATGTGTTTTGGGAAAAATCCAAGATTTCGACGTTCAAGGTAAAAAAATAGAGTATGTGCGCTTAACCTGGGAGGAAATGGCCAAAAGAATCCTGCGCAAAACTACAAGTGAAGGTCGAGAAGTCGGCATTTCGTTAGACGCTCCCCTTCAGCACGAAGACGTATTGTATGCAGGTAAAGAAACAATAATTGTCATTGAATTACTCCCCACAAGGTCCTTAGTACTCAACCCCAGGAGCATGCAAGAAATGGCCATACTATGTTATCACTTGGGCAATCGCCATGCTAATCTTTTTTATCAAGATGGACAAATTGTCACTCCTTATGATCATATTTTGGAAGAATTTTTAGTTAAACTAGGTTTTTCTGTAACTATAGAGGAAAGGAGATTGAGTTGTGCTATTCACACCAGCAGCGCCCATCACCATCACTGAAGATAAACTGTTAAGCCTCTGGCAGGTTTGTGACAGTTTCTTCCCGACCGGCGGATATACACAGTCATACGGTTTAGAAACTTATATTCAGCTTGGATTAGTAAGAGATGAAGCATCATTGACCGATTTTTTATCGACTTACCTCACAAGATCTGCGGCGCGTTCGGATGGGCTGGCAATACGGCTGGCTTATCGTGCCATTGCAAATGGCGAGATCGATATTCTCGTAAAGTTGGATGAGATTTTAGAAGCTCAGAAGCTAGCGCGTGAGCCGCGTGAGGCAAGTGTAAAAATTGGCCGACAACTCCTAAACACGATTAAGCTTTTGTTAACTACTCCCGTGCTAGACTCTTTTATTAGTCTTGTCAAAGAAGGAAAAGTGCAGGGGCATAAAGCTTTGGCTTTTGCCATTTTGGGACACGGATTCGACTGGGGAGAGGATTTGACTGTACTTGCGTTTATGTACAGTACTGCTAGTGGAATGGTGAATAACGCAATTAGGGCGGTTCCTTTGGGGCAAACGACAGGGCAAAATGTTTTGCAGAACTTGAGGGTAGGCGGTTTCGTGGCGCTTGCTGCGGCGATGAGTAAAGAATTAACAATTGATGACCTTGGAGCTGTTTCACCTGGGCTTGAAATTAGAGCTATGCAACATGAACAACTATACTCACGCTTGTTTGCCTCTTGAAAAGGCTCAAGGGAATAAAATGTTAAGGAGATGTTAAAATGATTCGCATCGGTATCGGAGGACCAGTTGGTTCAGGGAAAACAGCTTTAATCGAACACCTTTGTCGCAAGATGTATCCCGAATACAATATTGCTGCTATTACAAATGATGTTTATACAAAAGAAGATGCTCGGATATTAACTGAAACAGGCGTTCTTCCCCCTGAAAGAATCATGGGGGTGCAGACCGGTGGTTGCCCTCATACCGCGATTCGTGAGGATGCGTCAATGAACCTGGAAGCTGTTTATGAAATGACGCAGAAAATACCTGATATCGAGATACTCTTTATTGAGAGCGGTGGTGATAACCTTTCTTCAACATTTAGTCCGGATCTTGTTGAAGTGTTTATCTTTGTGATTGATGTAGCTGAAGGCGAGAAAATTCCTCGCAAAGGTGGCCCAGCCATCTGCGGCTCAGATTTGTTGGTCATTAATAAAACAGACCTTGCTCCATATGTGAATGCCAGCTTGGAAGTTATGGATCGTGATACCAAGAGAATGCGTGGTGAAAAACCTTATATTTTTACCAGTCTAGTTAAAGGCGAAGGACTGGATGATGTAATCATGTGGATAAAAAAACATGCTTTGTTTGAGGATTTAAAATGATGTCACAGAAACCAAAAAAATCAAGCAGGCAAATCGAAGAAAATTTTCGTGCCAGTCAAGGACAGCATGGTGAGCTAAAATTACGCTTTGAGGTTAAGGATGGCAAAACGATTATCGCTGACCGTTTTCATAAAAACACGCTGAAGATTTGTAAGCCTTTTTATTTAGAAAAAGGTACTGGGCGGGTACGTCTCACACAAATCGCAATTGGTGGTGGGATATTCAGAGGCGATAACCTTTATCAGAGTTATATTCTTGGGGCAGGCAGCAAAGTATTAATTACGTCACAGTCCAGCACAAAAGTATATAAGACACCTTTTGGCAGGTCTATGCAAGTTGCTAATTTTCGACTGGCGGAAAACAGTGAATTAGAATACATTAGCAACTCTACCATACCTTTTGCTGAGTCAAATTTTAAGAGTGAAATGACAATTGAGCTAAGCAAGGGAAGCAAGGCGATTTTTACAGAAATTATCGCTCCGGGGAGATGTGCTCGTGAGGAACTCTTTAAGTATGCATCTTATCAGTCAGTAGTAAAGGCGTATTGGGAAGGCCGGTTAATTTTGTGGGATAACTGGCAAATTACGCCACAGTCTATGGATGTTAGCAGGCTTGGTTTTTATGAAGGGTTTACGCACCAAGGAAGTGTTTTTGTGTTTAGCGATAGTGATAGTATCAACCAAGACCTTGTTATAAAGATTCATGAGAAATTAACGGAATACCCCTCGATCATTGCCGGCGTTACCGTTATTTCCAATAAAAAGGGTGTTATTGTTCGCATGCTTGGCAATCGAAGTATGGATTTAGAAGAGGCTATCGGTATTGTTTGGGATGAAGTTCGCAGCAAACTGATTGGCTTGCCTAAGCCAAATATTCGGCAGTACTAGTTTTTTTGCGCTTTACTTCAAAATTTTTGGTACAAGCACTCTAACATTGCAAAGACAATATCAGCTTTACAAACCTACGGAAAGGGAGCTGATGCCTGGCTAAATCTTTAAATTTCCTCGGATGGGTTGTTTTCGGGCAGTGGTGCAAATTTGATTTCCAAATGTAAGGAGGGAATAAAAAATGAATCTGTCGCCTAGAGAAATTGATAGACTGCTGGCATGGACGGCTGCTCAAGTGGCTCTTGATCGGAAGAAAAGAGGGCTTAAGTTGAATTATCCGGAAGCTATAGCGATTATTTCCGCTGCTATTTGGGAAGGGGCCCGCGAAGGCAAGTCTGTTGCTCAGTTAATGCAGGAAGGAACAAAAATTTTGAAAAAGGAAGATGTAATGCCCGGCATACCAGAAATGATTCAGGAAGTTCAGGTGGAATGTACTTTTCCTGACGGCACTAAGCTGGTAACTGTTCACACTCCAATTCAATAGACGATTTTTAAGGTTTTGCTTGATAATTTAGTAATAAAGGAGGGTAACTGTATGATCCCTGGAGAATACGTTTTAAAGAGTGGCGACATTAACGCCAACATTGGTCGCAGGACCGTAAAATTGCTTGTATCAAATACAGGTGATCGCCCTATTCAGGTAGGGTCTCATTACCATTTCTTTGAAACCAACAGAGCACTTGATTTTGACCGTGCTGCAGCTTGGGGCATGCGCTTAAACATTCCTGCCGGAACGGCAGTTCGTTTTGAACCAGGCGAGCAAAAGCAAGTAGAAATTGTCGAAGTTGATGGCAACAAAGTGGGTTATGGCTTGAATGATATTGCTCAAGGGAGCCTCAGCAACGATGGTCGCTTAAAAGAAGAAGCTTTAGCCCGCGCGAAAACATGGGGCTTTAAGGGGGTTAAGTAGTCATGACCTTAAAAATTCCGCGTGAAGTTTATGCCAGTATGTACGGTCCTACCACCGGTGACAAAGTGCGTTTGGCAGACTCGGATCTCTTTATTGAAGTAGAGAAAGATTACTGTACCTATGGTGATGAGGCAAAGTTTGGTGGCGGCAAAACTCTGCGAAATGCCATGGGGCAATCGGCTCGAGCAACACGTGCTGAGGGAGCTTTGGATCTTGTTATCACGAATGCTTTGATTCTTGATTACTGGGGTATTGTAAAAGCAGACGTGGGTATCAGAGACGGTAAAATTGTCGGTATTGGCAAAGCTGGCAACCCTGACCTTATGGCCGGAGTGGATCCTAACATGGTTGTTGGACCTACTACTGAAGCTCTCTCTGGGGAAGGCAGGATTCTGACCGCCGGCGGTATAGATGTCCACGTTCACTTCATCTGTCCACAGTATATTGATCATGGTTTGGACGGTGGTCTGACAACTTTACTTGGTGGGGGGACCGGACCAAATAGTGGCACTCTTGCAACTACATGCACTCCCGGTGCATGGAATATCATGCGCATGATGCAGTCTATGGATAACGCTCCCATGAATTTTGGTTTCTTCGCTAAGGGCAATGCCTCATTTAATGCTCCCTTATTAGAGCAAATTAAAGCCGGGGCTTGCGCTATGAAATTGCATGAGGATTGGGGTACGACACCTCAGGCAATTGACACTTGCCTTAATGTCGCCGATGCAATGGATGTTCAGGTGCTTATTCATACAGACACCTTAAACGAATCAGGCTACGTTGAGGATACTATTGCTTCTTTTAAGGGTCGCACAATTCACACTTTCCATACCGAGGGGGCTGGTGGTGGACACGCTCCTGACATTATGCGCGTAGCAGGTGAACCAAACTGCTTGCCTTCTTCAACTAATCCAACTCGTCCTTACACTATCAATACGGTAGATGAACATCTTGATATGTTGATGGTTTGCCATCATTTAGACAGCAGAATCCCCGAAGATGTTGCTTTTGCCGGTTCCCGCATTCGTCCAGAAACTATCGCTGCTGAGGACGTTTTCCATGATTTGGGCGTAATAAGCATGATTGGATCCGACTCTCAAGCTATGGGGCGTATTGGTGAAGTATGGTGTCGTACTTTTCAGACTGCCGACAAAATGAAGAAACAACGTGGTGCTCTTCCAGAAGAAACCGGTGACAACGACAACTTCCGCTGTAAGCGGTATGTTGCTAAAGTAACTATTAATCCTGCAATCGCCCACGGCATTTCACAGTATGTTGGTTCTGTCGAAGTTGGCAAAATTGCCGACCTTGTGCTATGGCGACCGGCGTTTTTCGGTATTAAGCCAGATATAGTTATGAAGAACGGGATGATTGTTAGGGCACAAATGGGTGATCCTAATGCCTCTATCCCAACTCCACAGCCTGTCTATTCGCGCCCGATGTATGGTGCATTCGGCATGGCAGCAGTAAAGTCTGGTTTCATTTTTGTATCGCAAGCGGCTTATGAAGCAGGTATCGCCGAAAAGTATGGCCTTAATAGAACACTTTTGCCGGTAATTGGTTGCCGTAATATTGGCAAAAAAGACATGAAGCTCAATACTGCAACTCCAAGGATAAGGATTGATCCCGAAACCTATGAAGTGCACGTAGATGGCAAACTGATCACATGTGAGCCGGCAAAAGAGCTTTGCATGACTCAGCGGTATTTCCTTTTCTAAAAGTAATTGCTAACTGCTATAGGATGTAGTTTTAATGCATGCTGACAGCGAAGAGGCCGTTTTTTTCTGAGTGACTCAGCTGAAGATCAGGCGTAATGACTTTTTGCCAGAAAAGGTTTTAATGAGGTGTCTTTTTCTTGCTCTTGCAGAAGAGGGAAGCTTGTATATGAGGCGTGTTAAGTTTCCCTCTTTCATGTTTTTGGGTCGTTTATCGGTTGATTGAAGGCAAAAGTGGGGACATTAATTCACGGGGTTCCGAAAATTTGCCACGAAATTCTAAATAGGAGGGAAACCTAATGTTTGGAAAACTTGACGGAACCATGGAAGAAATGAGCAAAAAGGTGGACAATATTCCCTTTATATCATTTATTGATTCCTGCCTGCGCGGCATTGCAGAAGTTTTTATTGCAAATAACCCGGTTACCGGCTTCTTTGTATTGGTCGCTATGTATGTTGCAGACTTTTGGCTTGGTGTTGCCTCGACTGTAGGCGTTGTTGTTGCCACGGCGACTGCACATTTAATGGGTTTTGACCGTGGACAAATACGGATTGGTCTGTTTGGTTTCAATGGCTTCCTGGTTGGTGCCGCCACACCAATTTTTATGGCAGGAACAGAAATGAACCAATTGATGTATATCATTGTCTTTAGCGCTTTCAGTACGATAATTATGAAGGCTATGATGAGAATTATGGAACCGTTTGGCTTGGGAGCCTTTACGTTGCCCTTTAATATAACGACACTAATTTTTCTCTTTGGCGCACTGAGTTATGGCCATGCTACGGTTGGGCCACTTATTAATCCTGCACTTCCTATTGCGGTAGACGCAGTTGATACCGTGACCTTTTTGGGTAGCGATTTCATTGTCAACGCCGTATTTCGCGGAATAGGCCAACTTGTCTTTGCTGACAGCATTGTTAGCGGAATGCTGGTTTTTATCGGTTTGTTTGTTACTTCACGCATTATGGCTTTCTGGGCAGTTGTTGGTTCTGCAATAGGCATGATCACCGGTATTCTGCTAGGAGTTGATCAAAATGCGATTTATGCAGGGCTTTGGGGGTACAACGCATATATTACAGCGATAGCCATCGGTGGAATATTTTTTATCCTAAATGTAAAAACAGCGCTATATGCTGTTTTTGCCACCATATGTTCACAGTTGCTTGCAGGGGCTATGGTAACCTTTATGGCTCCTTGGGGTATGCCGGTTTTAACTTTGCCATTCTGTTTTGCGGCAATCCTTTTCATCTCTGTTGGTCGCACCAGCAATTGGCTTATCCCGGTTAATTGTTCCTTGACTACACCAGAAGAACATATATCGTGGTGTAAATTAGAATTTCCAAAAAATGGACCTAGTGTGGGTTCCGTTAATCATTAAGGTGAACAGACAGTGCTCGCCATGCGCTTTGGCTTTCCTTTAGATCTTTGTCAAGCCCGCAAGGAGATTGCCAAAAATTATGTTTTAACACGGTGAGTGTGCCGCAGAGGCGTGCAAGAAAAAATTGCCGGGATTTTGCGCAAAATTTTGTGTAACACTTTAAAATAATTTGATATTTTAGTATCGTAAAAATTATCAGCTAAAATTTGACTGTAATTGGCTTAAAATGTAATTGCAAGAGCAAATGTTTTCCAGTATATTTTTATTAGCACTCAACAAGCAGGAGTGCTAATAAAAAATAAAATTATATGAAAGGACGTGTCGTTTTATGGCTTACCTTGTACCGCGTGACCCCTTTAACATTACTACATTAAGGCGTCAGATGGATGATATGTTCGATCAGCATTTTCCGTTTAGTGCTCTTGCCGTTTTGAAAGGCGAAACTGGACTGCAAGTCGATGTCGTGGAAGAAGATAAAGCATATCTGGTAAGAGCGAATGTGCCGGGGCTTGCCGCCAAGGATTTGGACGTGCGCGTAAACGAGGAAGGTGTCACTATTAAAGGTGCTTTCAGTGAAGAAAAAGAAGATAAAAAACAAAACTATTTATTGCGCGAGCGAAAAAGTGGTTCTTTTATGCGAACGATCGCCCTGCCAAACAGTGATCCGGAAAAAGCCGTTGCTAAATTTAAGGATGGAGTATTGGAGCTTGTTGTTCCTAAACAAGAAGCGGACAAGCGCCAAGGCCGCCAACTGTTGATAGAAGAATAAGACGCCCCGCTTTAAGGCAAACAAGTACAGGCAGTAGTAACGATAATCTGCCTGTGCTTGTTTATGTATGCCGACAGCGAAATTCTTGAAATTTTCATAAAAAGGAAATAAGCAGATATGTGTCGAATCCTTTCTAGGTCTGCAAGAGCAAGGCTTAGAGGAGGATAAACATGAAGAGTAGATTGCTTTTTATACTGCTGATTATGTTGCTATTTTTTGCATCGGCTTGTAACCCGTTAGAAGAAACGCTGGCAGAGCCGGTCAAACTGGCGGATGTGCCGCCCGCATCGGATCAGAATAAAGTTGATTTGCCACAAAAAGAGCCTGTTATTGAGCCGGTAAGCGGCCTGCCGCAGCAGCCGACAAACCCCGCTCAAACTGCTGAAATAGATTTTCAAACAAACACGGTGGACGAGCTGGTTGATTTTTTATCTTATATGTCCTCCCCCATTGCAGGCCGCAAAGTAACTACCGTACCAGGTCAGCTTCCGAATGCTCCTCGCCGCTACAGAAACGGCATACATGAGGGTTTGGATTATTACGGTATTAACGAGGGGACAATTGTGCTTGCGGCTGCCTCCGGTACAGTTATCCGCGCAGATCACAACTTTCAGGAAATGACGCTCGAAGAATACGAGGAGGCGATTCGCCTTTCAGCCGCCGCTCCGACAACGCCGCCTGATTTGCTTGACAAATTCCGCGGCATGCAGATCTGGATACGGCATGATGACGGCGTGGTAACGCGCTATTGCCATTTAGCCTCCATAAACCCGGAAATCATTACCGGTACAAGGGTAGTCGGCGGACAACCTCTGGCTCAGGCAGGCAATAGCGGTATGCGGGCTAATATTGTTGGGGAAATTAATTCTGCAAGTGACGAACCTCATCTTCATTTTGAAATCTGGTACGGTAACACTTTTCTTGGACAAGGTCGCCCGGTATCGGAAGTTATTGAACTATATTCCCGTATTCTTGACTAAATCAATTGCTAAAATATATGTGTGGTAAACTCAGCAGGGCAACATATTTGCTGACGCTTTTCCTGCATCTTTTAGTTGTGCCCGTAGTATGGTATAATTAAGCAGTACGGATCACAATTAAGTTTGCTACATAGAAGAGGTGAGTATCCTGAAAATTTTAAGGCCTGATAAAATTGTTGATTCCATCTATGATATAAAGCTTGATTTTCTAAAAGAGCAAGGCATCAAGGCAATTATTGCTGATTTGGACAATACCTTGGTACCTTGGCGCTCTTCAGAAGTAAATGATGAACAGTTGCAATGGGTAGGCAATGCGAGGAGCTGCGGTCTGAAGGTGGCTATTGTTTCCAATAACACATACTCCCGGGTTGATGACGTTTCCTCCAAATTGGGCGTTATTGCCCTTTCGGCGGCTTTTAAACCTCGCCGTAGTCCGTTTCGCTTGATAGCTTCTCATTTTAGCCTTCGCCCCGCCGAAATAGCAGTTGTCGGCGATCAACTCTTTACAGATATTTTGGGCGGCAATCGTTGCGGCATGTATACCATTTTGGTCAAACCGATGAGTAAGCAAGAAATTATTGGCACAAAATTTATGCGCTTAGTCGAAAAAATCTTTCTACGCAATATCATGTAGAGACGCAACTGAACCTAAAAACTGCCTCAGTTCGCGTATGCTTATCCAGTGAAATAGCTTTTGGAGGTAGGGTGCTTGGAGAAGCTTTCTCAGAGAATCACGGAGATTGTTTGCAGTCATGCTGAGCATGGTGTGTCACTAGGTGAATTGCTGGAGAAAATAGACAGACAAGGCATCGGCTTTCTGTTGGCTTTGCTTTCTTTGCCTCTTTTGGTGCCTTTGCCGCCAGGCGTAGGCAGCCCTATGGGCATCCTTTTGTTTGTTTGGTCTTTTCAGCGTTTATTTGGTATACGCGTTCCGTGGTGTCCCGCTTTTTTGCGCCGCCGTCACCTGCCTCCTCAGTTAATGAGGAGCTTGGCAGCCAAAGGAGTACCTCTTATTCAAAAGCTTGAGCGCTTTGGCGGGGGGAGAGATGTGCAAGTCGGCGAGCTGGCGGTGAGAGTCGCTTGCCTGATTGTGATGCTGATGTCCTCGCTTATTGTTTTGCCCACTCCCTTTTTGAATCCGCTTTTTGCGGCAGTAATTTTGCTGATTGGTATTAGTTTAGCTATCTTTAACACTAAGCTTTATGTTGTGGGAGTTTTCGGCGGAGCGGCTGTAGTCATTGTCTTGCTGTCAGCTTTTTTAACTGCCATTATAAACGGCAACTTATTTTTTGTAAGCAATATGTAGAGAGAGTATTGCTGATAGCAAAGGAGTGCTTTCTGTGCAAATCAACGCTCAGACTAAAATAGTTGGTCTGATAGGAGATCCTATTATCCATTCCCTCTCTCCGGCGATGCATAATGCTGCTTATCGAGCTCTGGCGCTTAATTATCTTTATTTGCCCTTTCACGTTACTGCCGTCAATCTTGTCGCCGCAATCTCTGCCGTCCGTGCTTTGAGCTTTAGAGGGTTAAACATTACCGTGCCCCATAAAGAAGCAGTAATTCCTCAGCTAGATTTATTGGACCGTTCAGCTAAACGCTGCGGCGCCGTCAATACTATTATCAACAATAACGGCACCCTCACCGGCTATAATACAGACGGAGAGGGTTTTATTGATTCCCTCCGTGAGAATGACTTCGATCCCTATGGCAAAAAAGTCGTCATCCTCGGTGCAGGCGGCTCCGCCCGAGCCGTTGCCGCCGCTTTGCAGGAACATGGAGTTGCGCAAATTGTTCTGGTAAACAGGACCACGCGAAAAGCAGAACAAATAGCAGAGGCGTTAGGAGCGCAAAACTTTAGAATTTTCCCGCTTTCATCCGTTCCGGCAGATGCCCTGGCGGGCGTCAAGTTGGTTATAAATGCTTTGGCAGTGCCTTTTGGACGGGAAGACGGTGAGTGGCTGCTCGATTTGTCTGCAGCCGCAGGAGCGCTATTTTATGACCTTCGCTACGGCAAAATGCCTTCGGATTTTCTCACTTATGCCCGGGAATTAAAAAGCCCAGGGCTTGACGGCCTGGGCATGCTGCTTCATCAGGGGGTCAGGGCGTTTAGGCTGCTTACGGGAGAAGAGCCGCCTGTGGAGGTTATGCGTGAAGCTCTAGTCAAATCAACATCCTGAAAGTTTATATTTTTAATGCTTCAGTAACCTTTACAAGCAGCGGGAGTTCCTCAATATCGTCATGTCAGGCTAAATACTTATAGCTTTCCTTTTTCGCGGGCAATATTTTGCATCTGTTCCCTTTTGTCTTTAGGGGGGAGATAGATTTCACGGCGCCTGGCCAGGTGCATCGCGCCTTTTTTGCAGCCGGGGATACATGCTCCGCAGCCGAGACAACGGCTGGCATTAAGTTCGGCATGACCGCCGTCTGCTGTTTTAACAATTTGAATGGCATTAATATGGCATCTTTGCACACAATTGCCGCAACCTGTACAAGTATCCGTATTAATTTGCGCAATAAAACCGCTCGGGTGGACGGAAACGGTGTCATGTTCATTGATTGAGCGTAACAGGCCGCAGCAACAGCCGCAGCAGTGGCAAAGATAGGCCGGACGCTTCTGCACGTTGTCTGCCAGATGTACAAGCCCCAGTTTTTCTGTCTTTTCCAGTACCCGTAACAATTCGTCGGTTGACGCCGGTCTGGCAAAGCCGCGTCTTACCAACCACTCAGAAGCGCTTCCAAGTGACATGCAGACATCGTCAATCGGCGCTTCGCAGGCCGCGCCGCGATGCCAGGCTTGGTGGCGGCAGTAGCACATTGTCAGAGAACCTCCGCCCGCATCGCGAATCATCTCCGACGCTTTTTCGTAAGGCAGAACTTCGGTCTCAATATCCTCTGGGATCAGGCTTTCGTATGCCCAGGTATGAAACATCTTGGTCTCCCCGCCGAAGAATTCCTCCACTACGCCTTCCTCGTGATGATACCGTTCAAACAATTCTGCCAGATCTTTTAAAGGCAGCTTTGAGCTTGCGCGCATGAAAGTATATTCAAAAAAACCAATTACAAGCGGGCTTAATAAGTAGAAGGTCGTTTCATCGCGAGGGATGTCGATCACCAACCCTTTGTCAGCCATTTCGCTTAGGTGACGAGCGACGTCTGCTGTTATCATCCCCGTTAAATCTGCCAATTTATCGGCAGTGATAAAGCCTGGCGGGAAGCGGCTGCCGATCAGGGCTTCTTTTTCTGTATACATCACGGAAAGAATTTGCATTAGTGTTTCGTTTAGAGGCGCTCCCACCGGGTTTTTATCTAAGCGCCTTGCCAGCGCTTGCAAAACAGTTTCTTTCTGAATGCCAAGGTGTCCCACAAGTAAGCTCCTTTCGTTTTGCGTTGATACTCTAAAGGTAATTCTGTCAACTGCATGAAATTCCTTTTAATTAACAACAGCAAATTTTGTTTTTCAGAAAAGGTATTATCAGGAGGTGCTGAGGCGGCGGCGCAGGCTGCGGAAAAAAAGTGTGACCGCAAGACTTTTAAGATGCAGAAATTATGCTCATACAGGGCATACTCTGAGCAAGACGGTTATTTTTGGGAAAATAAATAATATTTTTCAGCAGGGAAAATATGGCAGGCAAAGAATATCTTTTCAGAGTATGCTGATTAAATAAAAAAGGGGGAGTGCTTTATTCATAGCAGAACAATTTAAGGCTGATGCTTAGTAAAGTAAAGATAAAAATAGAGGGGGTAATCAGCATTGGAAATGGGGCAAACTCTTTACATAGCAACGGTGATTGTTTATTTTCTGGCGCTCTTACTTTTCGTGCGCTTGCAGATTTTGGGTTGGTGGGCAGTGAAAACCTATTGGCGTAAAAGGCCAATACTTTCAGTGGAGAAGTTAAGAAAGCTGTCCGGAGAGCATGGTTTGCCACGGCTCACTATATTAGTACCCGCTTACAATGAATCAGAAGTAATCGGCAACACTATTGAGCATCTGGTCAGGATGGAATATCCGTCCGAGCTTTTAGAAATTCTTATTGTCACTGATGAAAAGGAGCTCCTTGCCAAAGAAGGAGTGAGCACTCAGCAGGTCGTAGAGCACAAACTGGCCGAGATGGCAGGAAAAGAAGGGTTGCCGCTTCTTCGCCACTTGATTGTGCCTGAAGATTTTGATGGGCAGTTGCATGGCCATCGCCTTGGCAGAACGGTACCATCCACAAAAGGACGGGCTTTGAATTTTGCTCTGCCGTTTCGCAACAGTCAAACAAAAATCTGCGCTTTTTATGACGCAGAGAGCCGGCCGGACAAGGAAGCATTACTGTACGTTGCTTACCGTTACCTGGAAAGCAACGGTCAGGTGCGACTCTGGCAGGGGCCTGTTTATCAGGTGCGCAACTTTTTCCAGTTGTATTCCCTGAATAAAGTTGCCGCTATTTATCAGTCGGTTTCACATGAGTGGAACCTGCCTGCGCTAATGCGACAGCTTCCTTTTGTCGGCGGCACCAACCTGTTTGTGACAAGCAGCCTGCTAGATGAAATCGGCGGTTTTGACCAGCATACCTTGACTGAGGATTTAGAATTGGGTATACGTGCATATGTGCAAGCCGGCGCCTGGCCGGAATATATTCCCTATCCCAGCACGGAGCAGACACCGGCGACCTATCGTGCTTTTTTCCGGCAGCGCCTGCGTTGGGGCAGCGGTTATCTGCAAGTAATGGAAAAGCTGCGTCAAGACTGCGTTCGCTCGCAAGTTCAGGAAAAGAGGGCGAACAGGATGCTGCGTGTCCTCTACTGGAAAGGACCGGTTGAATGGCTCTTTTTTCAGACAATGATTCTTTTCCCGCCGCTAGCCTTCCTGCTTACCTTGTTTGGCTTGGTTGATCCGCAGCAGTTCTTTGCCGGGATGGGTGTAATTATTAATTTAACCATGTTAGTTTACTTTGCCTTTACTTTCGAGCGGTTACGCCATTTCCTGCCCTTTATTAATCTTGCTTTAGCGCCGCAAAGCCGTTTCAGGAGAATTTTAGCCGGTTCTCATTTGCTGTTAATACCTATCGCGGGTTTCTTCTTTATTGTTCCTTTTACAACTTCACTGGTATTGAAACTTCTCCACCGGCAACCGGCTACCTGGGTTAAGACGCCGCGCACCAAAGAAGCCCCCTCAAGCTAAAAGGGGGCTTTTACCTAAAACAACCTTCAGTTTTGTGTACGTTCAGATTTCAGGCGCTCGTGACACTAGATAGCTACATCTGAGGAGGAGGAATGACGCAATTGACAGAAAAAGCGGGGTATAAAATGGTTTTGAGATTGCTTTTGCTTTGCTTTTTAATCTTAAATGTTTATCAACTTCCTGTAGATGCTGCCAATATTACTGTCAATGCGGATGGAAGAGAGGTTGTTTTTTGCGATGTCCAGCCTTTTGTAAAGCAAGGCAGGGTATATCTGCCGGTTCGGACGTTTGTCGAGCAATTTGGGGCACGAGTTGAGTGGGACAAAATAAACAGGCAGGTTGCAGTTAATATTCGGGATGTTACCACAGAGTTTACTATAGATTCCAGTTATATTTTCACTCATAATGCGAGCGGCAGTTTTGTAACACAAAGCGACCGGGTGCCTTTTCTGATGCATGGTCGGACTTTTTTGCCTTTGCGCGTTTTAGCTGAAACATTTGGCTATCAGGTTAACTGGGACTCAAGAACAAGCATGGTCACTATGAGATCCCAAAGCCAAACGGCTTCTACTTTTATCACTTATGCTTATTTGCCGTTTCGGGGACATTTGCCGAATGTACGTGAATTAGAAGTTTTTTTTCAGACGAATCGGGAACGTCTGAATCAGAATGCCGACCCGCTTGCTTTAAGCGGTCATTTAAGCTTTATCGCACGACAAAAAGCCAAAGATATGATTATACACAGGTATTTTAGCCATGAGTCGCCGGTGTACGGTTTTCCGACAGAAATGGCAAATTATTATGGGTTTGATAGAGGTGTCGGAGAAAATATTGCGGCAGGGATGCCTAGCAGCGATTTGGTAATGTCAGCCTGGATGGACAGTCCCGGTCACCGTGAGAACATACTTCTGCCAAGATACAGTCAAATTGGCGTGGGCTATGCATTTACCCCTAATGACCCACAAAGATACAGACATTATTGGGTACAAATGTTCACCATGGGGACGGTTCCTGTGGTTCAAATTGCTACTTCGTCAGTTTTAATGTAATTGCTGCCACATGTTTTCCTTGAAATCTTGCTGCGGCTAGCTCATTAGCGCTCGGCATGCGCTCTCCCTGTCCTCCTGCAATTGTCGAGGTTCCGTAGGGAGATCCGCCCGTAATTTCATCAATGCGCATCTGACCCTGAAAGCTATACGGCAAGCCGACAATGATCATTCCATGATGAAGAAGCGTAGTATGGAAACTGAGAATAGTAGACTCCTGTCCGCCATGTTGAGTGGCTGAGCTTGTAAAGACGCTCCCCACCTTGCCGATCAGATCACCATTTGCCCAGAGTCGTCCTGTCGCGTCGAGGAACTGCCTCATCTGTCCGCACATGTTTCCGAATCGAGTTGGCGTCCCAAAAATTATGGCGTCGGCAGAAGCCAACTCTTCCACCTGACAGATTGGGACGTGAGCAAAGGATTTTTGGGCTTCGAATGCGCCCATCTTTTTGAGTATTTCCTCAGGCAATGTTTCGGGAGCGCGGCGCATTTCGACTACCGCTCCAGGCACCTCTCTTACACCTTCAGCCATTGCTTCAGCGAGACGGTGTATATGGCCATACATGGAATAGTAAACGATTAAAACTTTCATATTCCTTGCCTCCTTCTTTTTTATCAATTAATCAGTGTCTCGTTCGGCAATAGCTTACGAACATATCACTTGATTTGCATCATAATCGCGAGCTGATTGTCTGACTTAATTATACGATAAAATCGGTAAAAGAACTATGGGTACAAATGTTCACCATGGGGACGGTTCCTGTGGTTCAAATTGCTACTTCGTCAGTTTTAATGTAATTGCTGCCACATGTTTTCCTTTGCCGATCAGATCACCATTTACCCAGAGTCGTCCTGTCGCGTCGAGGAACTGCCTCAACTGTCCGCTGTTTCCGAATCGCGTAGGCAGGATGTTGGCGGATGTTGACCGGGAGATCTTGGCAGGAAAAAACTGAGAGACTTTGAGGAAACCTTTGCGACGCTGAAAAAGAGAATTGAAGAAGATTCTGCGCCGCATTCTTCTGAATTCATTCAGGAGTTAGGCGCAGTTTTTAGTTTATCTCCCAGGCATACATGTGTTATAATATAAGAAATAGCGATAAAGCTAAGGGGAGACTGTTTTGGAACTTAAACGAGGACGTAACAGTGTATACAAAATTGGCTACCATGTGGTTTGGTGCACGAAATACCGTAAGCCGATTCTGGTAACGGAAATCGCCGATATGGTCAGGAGTTTATTATTCAAGATTGCTGCCGATGGAGAGTTTACCATAGAAAGCATGGAAATTATGCCTGACCACGTTCACTTGTTCATATCCGCCAGTCCAAATCATTTGGCGGCTGACATGGTTAAAGCCCTCAAGGGCGTGTCAGCCCGTTTCTTATTCAAAGAATACCCTCACCTAAAAAAGCATTTATGGGGCGGACACTTATGGAACCCTTCGTACTACATCAGCACAGTAGGCAGTATCTCCGAAGAAGCAGTCAAGAAGTACATCGAAACCCAGAAGGTAGGACAATAGAATGGGTAAATTTTGCAAGACTTGGCGCTACAATTTAATCACATCAGCCAATACGGCTGAAATGCTCAAGCGGACAACATCGCTGTACCGCGAAGTGGTTGCCTATTATCTTCAAGTTTTTCAGAGCCATCAGGAAATATTGGACGCCCGCAACTGGCTTAGACAGGCTGAGATATTAACACACGGCACGGCTGGGAACCCAAATCCGCGCTATGATGATTTTGATGCGCGATTCCCACGATTGCCATCCGGCTTTCGCCGTTCAGCCATCGCAGAAGCTCATGGGCTAGCCTTATCCTGGCGAAGCAACTATCGGAAGTGGCAAAACCGCAAAGAAAAACACACTCAAAGGAATACCCGCCGAATGGTTTGCGGCAAGCCTGAGCTGCGCTTTATGGAGCGTCCCCCGTTATATCCGAGCGAGAGCAAGTCCTGGCCGGTTTATTACCGGACAGAGTTCCGGTTGCTGGACAAACATCACTTGTTGCTTAAAGTGTTTACCGGAAACTCTTATGCTTATCGTAAGGTTGCGCTTGCTTCTCCCTTACAGATACCGACAGACTGCAAGCTCGAATCGCCAACTTTGATATACAAAAAACATGGATTTGAGATACATGTTCCCGTGCTTCAGGCTCCCGTGCGCAATCTTCGGAAAGCGTCTGTCTTGGCGCAAGAAGCATCTTTAAAGATTTGCGCGGTCGATCAAGGAGTTGGCAATCATGCGGCCTGTACCATCCAAGATATTGAAGGCAGGGTCAATGCTTCGCTTTTCTTAAGCGGAGCTAGAGACAACCACCTTAGGAAGCAGCTACTGGAGCAGGTTGTACGGCTACAGAAAAAGACCATGACCATCCCCGAAGGCGAAAGTTTTGCGAGGGACTTATGGCGGAAGATTCGCAATCTGGATGATGATATTGCACATCAGGTATCCCGGCGAATAGTGGATTTTGCCAAAGAACACAATGCTAGAGTTATTGTATTTGAGCACTTGAGCAATTTTCGTCCGATCAAAGGCACCCGTTCAAAGCGCACTAACCAGAAACTTTCGTATTGGCTAAGGAGCCGCATCTTTAAGTTCGCCCGGTACAAGGCTTTACAAGAAGGGATTATTGTTGTCCGGGTAAACCCGAAAGACACATCCAGACGATGCCCGTATTGCGGCTTCCTGGAGATTGCACGCTATACCCCCGATAGAGACAATGGCACAAAGCTGGCTAGGTGCGAAAACTGTAAGACTCATGGCGTTAATGCTGATTGGTTGGCGACAGTCAACATTGGCCGGAAATTTTGGGAAAAACATAAAAGCCCTGCTTAGCGATAAGTGGGCGTCCTCGGCGGCTATATGTCGCCCAGGATTAGGCGCGAACCCGCTGGCAGCTTGGATTTGGTAACATTGCGGCAAGAAAGTGGGGTCTACGGCCCGGTCACTTAACCGCCCGCGTACCCAAGGCAGGTTCAAAGTTCACGGGAATTAACCCGGAATCCTCTGACTTCAGTCAGGGGAGGTTCAATGATATTGGAGAGGATGCTAAGTGATGAGTAGATTTGAAATCGAAGAAATCATTAAGAAACATAAACCAATACTTCACGAAAAATATAAAGTGAAGAGCATGGGAATTTTTGGTTCATATGCGCGTAATCAGGAAACCGATAAGAGTGATATAGATATTCTGGTAAGTTTTCGTGAGCCTATGGGTTGGGAATTTGTTGACCTTAAAGAGTATTTGGAAAACCTGCTCGGGAAAAAAGTGGATTTAGTCACCGAAGGAGCATTAAAGCCACAGCTAAAAGACGCGGTGCTACGAGAGGTTGTTTACCAATGATCAAGAGGGGACATCTTTTATTTTTGGAAGATATACTTTTGGCCATGGATAAAATTGAAAAGTATATCAATAACATGTCTCAAGAGGTTTGCGCCACCCCTCCACAGGAGGTAACCACCCCGGCGCTTTGCGCCACCCCTCCACAGGAGGTAACCACCCCGGCGCTTTGCGCCACCCCTCCACAGGAGGGGAATATTCTCCATGTGCAAGGTGTCATCAAGAAAAATAATGATGGCAGCCTCAATTTAATCATGACATTAAGGCGCAAGTTTGCGGATGTCTTTTGGTTTACGCTTTTTCATGAAATCGGGCACATTATCAATGGGGATATCGAGGATAGGCTCATCGACTATGAGGATATAAAAAATGAACTAGAAGATCGAGCAGATGAATTCGGTACAAGCCAAAATACGCAATTTGGGCATCCATGTCTGATTACAGGAAAGAGGAGTGTCTGACCAACCTTCCGCTGTATGCAATTAATGCCATTTTAAACATTTTGGAGTAGTTGCTTTTATCTATGCCGCTGTTAGGGAGCGGTAGCTTTTATGCCACCGGGCTTGCTGGGGCAGAGTGGAAGTGAACCGTTGGCATATTTTAACGCTGCGAATCGCGGTTCGCTGATCGCTGCTTTCACTTAACACTCGCTTCAGCATTCTGTGAAAGTCTGCAACTCACTGAATTCCCCTCCTGTGGAGGGGTGGTGCAAAGCGCCGGGGTGGTTATCTACAATGGAGTTTTGACACCCTACAGGGGGACAGGTGATTTGTCCCACTTGTCCACGCGACCACCCCGCCCTTGCGGGCACCCCTCCAGGCGAGGGGAATTGATTTATTAAAGCTGAAGGGAGACAGAGCCATGTGGGAAGAGTTTAAAAAAATCGCTTTCAAAAGCAATGTGGTTGATTTAATTGTCGCTGTTATTATCGGAGCTGCTCTCGGAAAGAGCGCTGCTTCGCTGGTGAATGGGGAAACAGCATGATTAACGATGGAGCCAGTGTGTGGCAAAAACTGATGATAGGCGTTTGTTATGCGGTTATGATTGCGGTGAATGTCGCAGCCAATGCGCTACCTATTAATGGGATGTCAACCGGCGAAATTTCAGCTGCATTCCCAAATCTTTTTGCTCCAATTGGATGGACTTTTGCCATCTGGGGGTTCATCTACCTGCTGTTAGGGCTACATACAGCCTATCAGTTTGGCTGGCTGGACAACAAGTCTGCCAGCGCGAACAATCTATTACTTGTACGTACGGGTCTACTCTTTGCTTTAACTTCGCTGGTCAACGCCGCTTGGATATTTGCATGGCACTATTTGTTAATTCCCCTGTCCATGGTATTAATGCTGATGTTGTTGTTGCTTCTTGGTGCTATTGTGCTTCTTCACAAACGTGCCCAACTCTCGCCCAGAGAACAGCTTCTCGTTCGTCTACCCTTTAGTGTTTATTTTGGCTGGATAACCGTAGCTACCATTGCTAATGCAACTGTTTTACTCGTCAACATCGGGTGGGAAGGGTTCGGTATCGCTGAGTCAACATGGACGGCGCTGATGCTCGTCGTTGGGATGATAATTGGCATAGCGACCATCGTCAACCTGCGGGACTCTGCCTACGGATTGGTGTTGGTCTGGGCTTATGCTGGAATTCTTGCCAAACATTTTGCTCCTGCAGGCTTTGCTGGCGAATACCCATTGGTAATGGGAGTAGCCGGTGTGTCTATAGTCATTCTAGCTGCAGTGACTAGTGTCGTGGCAAGACAAGTGTCAGCAAAACCAATTTAATAATGCTTTGCCCCGCTTTCCTTACGTTTATAGG
>JAGXRV010000055.1 GCA_018335695.1 Clostridium sp. | reverse complement strand
GCTGGACTGACGAGTTGGTTACGATTAACAGGGAAGATTATGAGCTTGCTAAAAGACTTCCCCTGCGGGTCAAGGGTGCCGTTTCCTTGCTGGGAGGGGTAGGTTTGGATTTGCAGCAATATTTTTGCCATGAGAATGGTGTTCGCCGGAAAATGAGGGATAGCCTGGGCTTTAAGGCGGATGATTTGCTTTTGCTTTTTGTGGGTGAATTCATGGCAGGGAAAAATCACCTGCAGTCTTTTCGGGCGTTGCAAGAACTTGCGCTTGAGCGGGAAAATATTTTTCTTCTGTTGGCGGGAGAAGGAGAATATGAGCAGGAACTGCGTGCTCTGGTGAAAAATTTAGGAATTATTGAACGGGTGAGATTTTTGGGTTTTCGCCGGGATATTCCCGATTTGCTTTGTGCCTCTGATATATGCTTGCTTACTTCTTTGCGCGAAGGTTTGCCTCGGGCGGTCATGGAGGCGATGGCGGCGGGGAAGCCGGTAGTGGCAACAGATATCAGAGGGAGCAGAGACTTGATTGCTGATGGGGAAAACGGTTTCTTGGTGCCGGTCGGCAATGCGGAGAGGACGGCTGAGGCGGTGCGGAAATTGGCGGCAGATTGGGAGCTGCGAGTGCGTATGGGTAAGGCCGGACGTGAAATGGTAAAGGTTTATGCGCTTGAGCGGGTGCTGGCTGAGATGGAGCAGGTTTATGCCGGATCCTTGGAGAGATATGGCAGTAGGTTGCATTTGCCCTCACCCTAGCCCTTTGCCCTCACCCTAGCCTTTTGCCCTCACCCTAGCCCTCTCCCAGAGGGAGAGGGGACATGATTGAGGGAGAGGGGAATAACTTATACCCTCGCCCCCCTTGGGGGGAGAGGGAAAGGGTGAGGGGGGGAGAGCACAGCTAGGGTGAGGAGATATGATTGATGGAGATGGGAATAGCTTATACCCTCGCCTTTTGCCCTCACCCTAGCCCTCTCCCAGAGGGAGAGGGGAATAGCTTGGGGGAGAGGGGATATGCTTATACCCTAGCCCTTTGCCCTCACCCTAACCCTCTCCCAGAGGGAGAGGGGAATAGCTTGGGGAGAGGGGATATGCTTATACCCTCGCCCCCCTTGGGGGGAGAGGGAAAGGGTGAGGGGGGGAGAGCACAGCGAGGGTGAGGGGGGAGAGTGGAGTCGCATTGTCGGTAAGGAGGAATGGCTTTGTCAGAGAAGGCGATAAAAGTTTTGGTGACCGGCGGCGCCGGCTATATCGGCAGTCATGTAGTTAAGCTGTTGGGCAGCCGGGGTTATGAAGTGGTAACGCTTGATAATTTGTCTACCGGCTTTAGGCAGGCTGTAAAATACGGCAGGTTCTATCAGGCGGATTTACTCGACAAAGAAGCACTGCGTGAGATTATAGGCAAAGAGCAGCCTGACGCGGTGATGCATTTTGCCGCATTGAGCGTCGTGTCTGATTCGGTGGCAAGGCCGCTTGCTTACTACCGCAATAATCTGCTGGGCACGGTCAATTTGCTCGAGGTTATGCAGGAATTCGGCGTGGATAAGCTCATTTTTTCGAGCAGCGCTTCGGTTTACGGGATAGTCGAAGATGGTTTTGCGACTGAGGATAGCAGGCTGTTGCCAATTAATCCATATGGGCATACTAAGGCGATGATGGAGCAGGTTATGGCCGATTTGGCGCGTGTCACCGCTTTTAAGTATATTGCCCTGAGATATTTTAATGTGGCAGGCGCCGACCCCGAGGGTGAGCTGGGGGAGCGAAAGCCGGCGGCTACGCATTTGGTGACGCTGGCTACCAGGGCGGCCGCCGGGAAGATTCCCCGGCTTGAGGTCTATGGCACCGATTATCCAACGCCGGACGGCACATGTTTGCGCGATTATATTCATGTCAGTGATTTAGCGGAGGCTCACTTGGCGGCGCTTGCATATCTGCTTGCCGGTGGGGAAAGCGATGTGTTTAATGTCGGGTACGGTCGTGGTTATTCAGTATTGGAAGTGGTGGAGAAGGTCAAGCAGGTTACCGGACGGGATTTTAGTGTCGTGCTGATAGGCAGAAGGCCCGGCGACCCACCGGCGCTGGTCGCTGATGTGGCAAAGAGCAGGGCGTTGCTTAATTTTACGCTTAAGTATGACAATCTGGAGACTATTGTGCGCACGGCTTGGGAGTGGGAGAAGAAGCTCTCGGTCGAAAAAGTGTGAATATACTTTAATTGACGCGGTGAAAACGTTTATTAGGATAAAGAAGAACGGATGGTGAGAAGATGACGCCTGATGAGATAACCAGAGTCGTTCGGGAATACTTGGAAATACAGTCGGACATAGCTGCTGCTTATCTGTTTGGTTCGGTTGCTCAAGGGCGGATGACGGAACGCAGCGATGTTGATCTGGCGGTGATTTTTAGCGCCGCAGCAGGAGATAAGCCGGCTCGCTTCGATAGGCGCCTTGAATTGGAGATAGCTTTGGGAGAGTTGGTCCACAGGGTAGTGCAAGTGGTAGATTTTGAAGCAGCATCTATTTCTTTGCGCTACCAAATCAGAAAGCACGGTCAGCTTATCGTCGATAATGACCCGAGAAGGCGTGTTATGCTTGAGGCGGCCGCTATCGGACAGTATCTTGAAATGAGTCCCATATATGAATTTTGCGCATCGGCCAAATTAGGAAGGTTATGAATATGGTTGATCATGTTTTCATTAAGAGAAAGCTTGACAGTTTAGTGGAGTATATTGGAGATCTTGAAGAACAACAGCACCTTACGGTGGCTGATTTGGAGACTGATAAAGTGCTGCGGAACCATATTGAGCGTTCTCTGCACAAGGCGTTGGAAAGTTGCTTGGATATTGGCAAACATTTAATCGCCGCTATGGGGTTGCGTACTCCGGAGGATTACAGCGACATCATGACCATTCTTGTCGAAGCGGGAATACTTCCTAAGGAAGATTTGCTGAAGTTTAAAAAAATGGCGCAGTTTCGTAATGTGATTGTCCATAATTATGAGAAGATTGATCCACAGATAGTTCTATCTGTTTTGCAGAATAATCTTAGCGACTTACGCTTTTTTGCCAGGATTGTGCGGGATAGAATCTGTTGAATAAAAAGACAATCATCGGGTATGGGTTTGCCCTCACCCTAACCCTCTCCCAGAGGGAGAGGGGAATTAGGCCGAGGGGACGGTTCTTGTGGTGGAGGTTTTGCAGGGAGAGAAGGCTGAGTGGGGTGAGACCACCCCGGTGCTGCGCACCACCCCTCCAAGGGAGGGGAATTTTGAGGGAGAAGGGATCTACAGCTTTTGCCCTCACCCTAACCCTCTCCCAGAGGGAGAGGGGAATTAGGCCGTGGGGACGGTTCTTGTGGTGGAGGTTTTGCAGGGAGAGAAGCCTGAGTGGGGTGAGACCACCCCGGTGCTGCGCACCACCCCTCCAAGGGAGGGGAATTTTGAGGGAGAAGGGATCTACAGCTTTTGCCCTCACCCTAACCCTCTCCCAGAGGGAGAGGGGAATTAGGCCGTGGGGACGGTTCTTGTGGTGGAGGGAGGGGAATTTTGAAGGAGAAGGGATCTACAGTTTTTGCCCTCACCCTAACCCTCTCCCAGAGGGAGAGGGAGACCCATACCCGATTTGCCGGACACAGCTAAGTTAGGATAAAATGAAGCTGTGGGAGGCGTTGAAATGAAAAAGAATACTAATCGTTACAATGAAGATTTTAAGACGGAGATCATCAGACTCGTACGGGAAGAGAACAGGCCGGTATCCAGGATTGTGAAGGATTTTGGCGTCAATGATCAGACCATCAGGAACTGGCTGAAACAATCAAAAGATAAACAAG
>JAGXRV010000054.1 GCA_018335695.1 Clostridium sp. | reverse complement strand
GCAGGGCAACGTCAAAGTCGATTAAAATATAATGGCGACAAGGAATTTCGATAACCCTCTGGTTTTTTCTTCTGCGAACTGCTAAAATGTAGGTAACTACATTTTTCGGTCTGAAGAGGAGTTTTAAATGCCGGCACAAGAGGAACTGCAATCATTGGTCGTCCGTCCCATTAAACCCGAGGAAGAACCGCAATGGAATCGGCTCATGGACGAGCACCATTATCTTGGCTTTCGTCAGCTCGTTGGGGAATCCATGAAGTACGTCGCTGAATTGAACGGTCAGTGGGTTGCCCTGCTGGGCTGGGGGACGGCAGCGTTTAAATGTGGTTCCCGTGATGAGTGGATTGGTTGGTCGAGAGAGCAGCAGTGGCGACGACTGCTCTTTCTTGCCAACAATGCACGCTTCCTCATCCTGCCCCAAGTGCGGATGCCGAACCTGGCCTCCAAAATCTTATCATTGAACCTTAGGCGTTTATCTGCGGATTGGATGGCGGTATTCGGACACAAAGTCGTACTTGCGGAGACATTTGTTGAGCATTCACGATTTGCGGGGACCTGCTATCAAGCGGCAGGATGGATACAGTTAGGACAAACGCGTGGGTTTGGACGCAATGGCGGTAAGTACTACCACCACGGTTTGTCGAAAACGATTTATGTGTATCCGCTGCATCGAAGCGCAAGGCAACTGCTTTCTGCTCCTTTTCTGGCGCCGGAGTTGACTGGAGGGCAAAAACCAATGGTTGACCTGAACAAGGTGAATTTGGGACGTAATGAAGGATTATTAGGGCAGCTGCAGCAGTTGAAAGACCCACGCAAACGTCGCGGTATTCGTCATTCCGCCACATCGACATTGATGGTTGCCGTATGCGCGGTATTATCTGGAGCCCGTAACTTTTTGGCGATTGGCGAATGGGCAGCTGACTTGCCCCAAGACTTGTTGCGTCGTTTAGGTTGTCGCTTTCACCCTGAGAAACGAACTTACATACCGCCCAGTGAGCCGACAATCCGGCGGCACTTGCAAAGTGTAGACGCAGATGAGTTCGATCGCCTCATCAATGAATGGTTAGCACAGCAAGCCGATCCCGATGCTGTCGCGGTAGACGGGAAAACACTCAGAGGAGCCCGAGACAAAGACGGCAAGAAACTTCACCTGATGTCGGCGCTCCTCCACAAAGAGGGTGTGGTCATCGCGCAAAAACAGGTTGACAGGAAAACGAACGAAATTCCGTTGTTCCAACCACTGCTAGAGCCCGTCGATCTTAAAGGCAAGGTTGTCACAGCCGATGCGTTGCATACGCAAGTGGAGCATGCGACCTATCTGAAAGAGCAAAAAGAAGCGGACTACTTCTTCACTGTCAAAAGAAATCAGGGGACATTGCTTAAGGCAATTGAAGATCTGGAGAAGGAGGATTTTTCCCCCTGAATATGTCACTAAAGAAAAAGGTCATGGCCGGATTGAGGTGCGGAAAATCAGGACCAGCACCGCACTGAATGACTATGTCACCTTTCCTTATGTTGAACAAGTCTGCCGGATAGACCGTATTACCTTCAAATTAAACGGAGAACTGCTCCGTCAGGAAGTGGTTTACGGCATCACCAGTCTACCGCAAGAGAAGGCAGATGCGAAAAGGTTGCTTGCTTTAAACCGCGGGCATTGGGCTATTGAAAACCGGTTGCATTGGGTGCGGGACGTTACTTTCGATGAAGACAGATCTCAAATTCGCATAGGGCAAGGACCGCAGACAATGGCAACACTTCGTAATTTGGCAATCAGCTTGTTTCGATTACACAAAGTGAATAATATTGCTCAGGCACTCCGGACGATCGGTCGAAATCCGGAAAGGGCGCTCCAAATTCTAGGACTGTGAGCTCATCATGTGACAATAAATGGTGTAAAACGACCAATCAGCGGGCGTTTGTTTAAGTTTGCTCAAAATCGGTCACGTTGTCTTGCGCTGCATCCGCTGTGGCCAATAATACCAACCTGATTGCCTGTTGCTTGGCTGCTGCGGTCAGGCAGGCGGCCTTAGCTTTTATTATATACGACTTTGACGAAGTCCTGAATTTTATCGGCTTGGCTATTGTCGGACTAGGAGCGACATTGTTGGGAGGCTGCCCGCTGCGGCAGACAGTGATGGCAGGTGAGGGTGATACAGATGCCGGGCTTGCATTTCTCGGCATGACGGCCGGTGCTGCATTTGCCCACAATTTCGGGCTGGCGGCCGGCCCGGCCGGCGTGCCGGTGGCAGGACAGGCTGCCGCCTTTTTCTCCGTCATTTTCCTGTTGGGACTAGGCTTTGCTTTTTCCGCATCACAGTCTAATATCCCAATCAAAGGAGGCGTAGCAAGTGAGCGATAGACCTTTTCACCTTGACGTAAGAGGACTTTCCTGCCCTGAGCCGGTGCTGAGGGTTAAGAAGGCACTGGATAGCGGCTTAGACAGACAGTTAAATGTTCTTACCGACAGTCATATTGCTCTGGAAAATATCAGTCGATTGGCCCGCTATGCCGGGTTTACCGTAAAAAGTGAAGAGCAAGACGGTCAATACTGCCTGCTACTCTGCAAATAAGACGCATATGCCCCCCAAAAAAATGGAGCCGGATGATGGATAAAAATATCCCTTATCCGGCTCTCATTCTGACACTCCCCCAAACTTTCTAGCTATAATTTTTCTAAGCATTTACATTAGACTGCTTATCTATATAATAGAGTTAAAGGCACTCAAAAGTGTGACGCAAACGTCAAAGTTCTCGTTGAAACTATTGCCGCCCACTACAACGGTGAAGAATGAACGTAAGATGAACTTGAGTCGATAGAAAGGTTTAAGGATTTTATCCAGATGAGACGAGGAGTGATACCAGATGACTGACCGAGAATTGTTAGAACTTATTGCAAGTCAGGTAGGGGTTCTCACAAAAGATATGACTGAGGTTAAAGGACGTCTGGCTGGAGTTGAGAATCATCTTACTGGAGTTGAAGATCGTCTGACTGGAGTAGAGGATCGTCTCACTGGAGTAGAGGATCGTCTCACTGGAGTTGAAGGTGCCGTTGTTAAAATAGAAATCGACCACGGCCAGAAGCTGGGAGCCCTCTTTGATGGGCAAAAGCTTAACTCCGAAAAATTAGACCGGATTGAGGCCGAAGTAACAAAGCATGGAGAGGTAATTTTGCGAAGAATAAGATAGACAACTGCGAAGACTTTCCATGTGTGAAACCTTACGTTGAAAAACGGATTAAAGAGTTATCAGCAAATCCTCCATCTCCAACTTTTTTCAACCTCCAGCTTTTTTTAACTATGTCAACACTAGAAAGGCTTTGCAGTGAAAATCGAGGAAGCGATTAAGACAGGAGACGGGGTTAGAAGATTGACAAAGGGTGCTAAACCCGGTATAATACGAATTGTCACAGCTTGGGGATGTAGCTCAGTTGGGAGAGCGCTTGAATGGCATTCAAGAGGTCAGGGGTTCGATTCCCCTCATCTCCACCAAATATTCTACCATCTATCTACCATCTATTGATACGAAGAATTGTGTCAGTGGGTGGTTTTGTTATGCCCTGAAAGTGCCGCAATAAAGCCATTCTCGTGGTTTCGCAGAACGGCTTTTATTAATACGGAAAAGCAAAAGGGAATCGCCAACTTGGAAGCAGGAAGGGTTGTATAATGCTTGTCTATTTCACGGACTACCCCTTGCCATTGCCGTGCTTGTGCCGCTGCCCTGAAGCTGCCGACTTGCTTGGTAAGAGGGGATAATTTGTGATAAACTGGAAGCGGGATAAACTTCAGAGGAGAAAGGCTATGCTGTCAGAGAAAAAAAGAGAAGATATTTCCTGGAATCCCAGGATGACTGAAGACAGACACGAACTACGACAGGTAATCGCGGAAAGCGCGGAGGGGCGGGATTTCAGCCTTTCATTGCGGGGGTTTCTTGATTATTTTTATGCTGTCAGGGAGAAAAACGAAATGTTTGCTTTGATTGGGCGGGAACCGCTGCATTATGACAACGTTCCTGCTTATCAGTATACGCTCTGTGCGGCAGCGGCTCACAAGCTGGCTAACGTTATAGAAGAATGCCTGGAAGCGATCCGCGAAATCTGAGCGGCTCTATTCCCCTCATCTCCACCAAATAATCTACCATCTATTGTGTTATTCGGCAAATTAAATGCGCATAAAAACGTCACGATAATTGCGCATGAATCCAGTGTAATTATTTGATCTTTTGGATTACAATGGGGGCTCTGCCCCCAAACCCCCGGGATTTAACGCTTTTAGTTTCTCCAAAGGGTAAAATAAACAGACTGGGGCAACACATTGTTGTTGCCCCAGTCCGCCCTTTTTTAGAACCTGCCAGGCGCTCGGGTTGCTTCCCAGCATTGCCCTATCCTCCTGCCAGGAAAGAGCCTCAAAATCGTTTG
>JAGXRV010000053.1 GCA_018335695.1 Clostridium sp. | reverse complement strand
TGGATTATATGTCAGCGAAAGAAACGGCAGAAAAATGGAATATCTCTCAAAGGCGAGTTGCCATACTTTGCTCTGAAAATAGGATACCCGGTGCTAAGATGGTCGGCAATATGTGGATTATTCCCACCGATGTCAAAAAACCCGAGGATGCGAGGACCACTCGCTATTCACATGATTGCGCCTTGCCGGTTAAGCCTTTTGTAAAATGGGCTGGCGGCAAAGCACAGATTATAGAGAAAATCCGCCAGGGATATCCCTTTGGCTTAGGGAAAACGATAACTAAATATGCCGAGCCTTTTGTCGGTGGCGGTGCGGTGCTGTTTGATATCCTTAGCAAGTATCAGTTCGAAGAAGTGTACATTAGCGACATAAACAGGGAGCTAATTGAAACTTACACCCAAATTCGTGAAAACGCTGATGAGCTTATCTCTGTTCTGAGCACCTTGGAATGCGAATACTTGCCGCTTTCTGATGACGAAAGAAAAAATTATTACTATACTAAAAGAGAGCAGTATAATGCGCTCAAAGCAAACGCTGCTACCGGCGTGGAAATCGCCGCCCTTTTCATTTACCTGAATAGGACTTGCTTTAACGGGCTTTATCGAGTGAATGGCAAGGGCGGTTTCAATGTGCCGATGGGCAGTTATAAAAATCCGACCATCTGTGATTCTGATAACATTTTAGCTGTATCGAAGAGTCTACAAGGTGTAAGGATTGTCTGCGGTGATTATAAAGAATCTGGTGACTTTATAGACAATAAGACATTTGCTTACTTTGACCCGCCATATCGTCCTCTATCTGTTACGTCCAGTTTTACATCATACGCGCAGGCTGGATTTGATGACGAGAAGCAAACGGAACTCGCATGCTTTATCAAAGAAATGAGCAGCAAAGGAGCTTTTGTTATTGCCAGCAACTCAGATCCAAAGAATACAGACGAGAACGACAACTTTTTCGATAACCTATACAACACGCTGTCAATCGTCCGAATCTCGGCAAGTAGGGCGATTAACTCTGTAGGCGCAGGGCGTGGTCGTGTAAGTGAGTTGCTGATTTCAAATTGCGGGGGTATAAGTGAATGAGAAATTTTACTGACTGGTTCTCGCACTTCCGCGAGAGTATTAGCGACTACGCCTAGCGGTTTAAACCCCTAATTTTAGATGCTGACCAGGCTCCGGAGCTGCCCCCGGACATCCGCCGGGTGTGTAATAAAGTCAGGAAGCTACCACCGGACAAGCTTAAAGTCCTAGAGCCGGTACTGGATACTTGGATTGAAGATGATTGATTAGAAAGAAGATTCTCTATGAGCGAACTATAAGGGAGGTAGCGGCTACGTTTACCATTAAGCGAGGATGAATTAATATGGGTTGTCGTTCTAATTTTTAAAACCATTATTAAAACTGGCTTTAATAATATTTTCGTTATTAAAATAAAGGTCAATATATTTTAATAAGCTCAAAAGTTTATTTGTTTATTAAGGTTTATTTCAATAAGGAGGCACGTCCATGCAGGGCAGGGCTGGTTCTTATATTAAACAATCTGAAGACTATGTTGCATTTATACCTATGCCCCTACCCCCAAATCCAGAAATATCCTATGATGCCGAATTAATTAAACTTTTGTCCCAAGCAAATAGGGAACTAGGCAGATTGGACGGTACAGCTGAAACATTACCCAATCCGGATCTTTTTGTTTCAATGTATGTAAAAAAAGAGGCTGTATTAAGCTCACAAATAGAGGGCACTCAAGCATCGCTAACCGATGTCCTAGTATTTGAATCTGATGAGGATATAAAAAACCTACCTAAAGATGTCGGAGAGGTTGTTAACTATGTTAAAGCTATGAATTATGGTCTCAATAGATTGGATTCATTATCACTCTCATTACGTTTAATCAAAGAAATTCATGGTATTCTGCTTGAAAATACACGTGGGGGAAACAAAAACCTTGGAGAGTTTAGAAGATCACAAAACTGGATTGGACCAGGAGGGTGTAGTCTTAGAGAAGCAGTTTTTGTCCCTCCCCCTGTGCCTGAAATGAACAGAGCAATGGGAGAATTAGAATTATATATGCATAAAGACGATCTTGTACCCACACTGATAAAGGTAGGATTAATCCACTCTCAATTTGAAACTATACACCCATTCTTAGATGGTAACGGAAGGGTAGGCCGATTACTTATAACCTTCTTACTATGCCAACAAAATATTCTAAATAGACCCCTGCTATATCTTAGCTACTATTTTAAAAAGAATCGCAATGAGTATTATAATTGGCTAATGAAAGTAAGAAATGATGGCGACTGGGAAGGATGGCTAAAGTTTTTCCTTACTGGGATAATAGAAGTTTCAATTCAAGCTATTTCAACTGCTAAAAAAATAATCAATATACAAAATACACACAACAGTCTTGTTATAAATAAGGTGAATACACCTAATTCCTTTAAGTTACTAAGTGCAATATTTATTAAACCTATTTTATCAATAAATGATGCTCAAAGCCAATTAGATATTACATATCCTACGGCAAGCAATTTATTTTCTAAATTTGAAGAGATAGGCATTCTACAAGAAATAACTGGCCAGCAAAGAAACAGGCTATACGCTTATACAGAATATCTAAATATCTTAAACGATACAGTATAACATGGAGGTCCCATGAAAGTTGCCATTTACGCTAGATTTAGCAGCGACAACCAACGCGAGGAGAGTACAGGTAAGGGCGTGTACCGATTATATTAACAGGCAAGGCTATACCATTAGTAAGGTTGAAGAATATGTGCTGTCCAAGCTGGAGGCAGAAATCTTAAATGAACAGACTATACCTGTCCTGGGCCAAAAGCTTTACGAGTATTACAGGAATGATAAGCTGGAAACTGCCGGTGAAGGCAAGCACTTGGAGCAGGATATTCATAAGTTGATAAGCAAATAGCTAACGTGGTTGAAGCCATCACGGTTGGCGGTGGCGCTTTGAAGGCACTAACGGATCAGTTAAAGGCCCTGGAAAACAGATACCAGGAATGGCTAATGAAACAAGAAAATGAGTTAATCTCTCTGGAGAGTATTACAGATTACCTGCACTACTACCGCCGCTGTCTTCAGGATCCCAGCCTCAGCAAGCAGGTGGTTGAAAAGTTTGTAGACCGCGTCATAATTAAAACAGACACCATTGAAGTATTCTTCAAGGTGTCTGTGGTTTCAATTGGTGGAGGCGGGGGGAGTTGAACCCACCGTCCGAAGGAACGACCACAGGAGTTTCTCCGAGC
>JAGXRV010000052.1 GCA_018335695.1 Clostridium sp. | reverse complement strand
TTTGCAGCCAACGTTGGGTCTAGAGTCTTCGCCATAAAAACACATCCTTTGTCCTTTACTTAGTGATGATAATTTACTTCACCAAATAATATAGCCTAATCTACCGCCATTGTACAGACGGGATTAGGCTAATGTCGGAGAATATCTGATTTTTTGCCGCCACCAACTGTGACGTAAATGGCTGGTTTTGCTGACAAATTGCTCGGCTGAAAACAGCGGGGGGAAATCGGCAGTTTGCGGAACTGGGTGATCGCGACCCTTGTTGCTGTCGCTTTTTCTACTATTGGCATGGTCTTGTTTCGTTAACCTACCCAGGTCCTGAACGATTCTGTCTGTGTTTTTTGTTCCTGAGCCGATAACGGTTTTTCTAGTCTCAATATTTGTCAGTGGCTGATAAACCCTTGATATAAATCAAAAACATAACTCCGACAGATATCGGTCCAGATAAACAGCGCAGGTCACGTGTCCTGTGTTGTTTTGCTGTTGCCAGCGTATTGTCTGGCAAATCGTGGGAGAAGCAAATATTTATTTCGCTCTAAATAAATCTTATAGACCCGGATAATATTCCTACTCAACACCTTTAGCGGCGCAAGAGCGACTCCCGGCGCTGACGTGGAATTTATATTGGGAGAGCGTTGACAGTACAAAATGGCATATTATGATACATGACTTTATAAACGGTGATTGGATTTATTGAACAATAGCAATTATTTTCATAATAACCATTTGTGCCAAAAATTAACAATTTTTAATAAAAATGGAATTGACACGAGGGGGGGGTATGATAATCTAATTTCAAGAAGGCAGTTTTTCCCAGTCGCGGGCCCATAAAAAAAGTGATGCGAGGGTGTTTGCCGGAAAAAACTGGAGAGTGATATTCTTATGATTACAGGAAGAGGCCGGATATTGGGGAATGGAGTTTACAGCTATTCTGTTCTTGTGGTGTCAACAGAGTGCATTATTTACGGCTTAACTGGGAGGTGCGTCTACGGTGTCTGCGGGAAAACCTAACCTGTTGGGGAAGATGTCTGCTAGGAAAAAATTTGCCGTGCTACTCGGTGGTTGCTCCTTAGCGGCAGCAGTAGTGATTGCCGGCGTTATTTTGCTGCCGAAGCAAGAGAAAGCGGCAGAAGCGTCCAGTTGGGTCTTATTAAGCGGGGAGAACCACCGGATTGTTAATGAGGGAGAACCGTTGATTTTTACGGGTTTGCAGGAAAGCGACTACAGAAAAATCAGGAGCGGGGTATTGGAGAAAGAACGCGATGTCGGCGACGGGAGGGCTGTAAGAAGACCTGCTGACTTCAGCGATCTTAAATTTTACGAGGTATCTTCGGACAACAGCCTTAAACCGGCCAACCCCAGCCGATTCAGCATAACCATTAAGGACGATGGCATTCAGCATGCCCTGCAATTGGCTTCATTTAAGGTCAATGGCAAAACCGTTTTGTCTCCTGCCGACCCGGATTTTATGGAAACTTCTTATCAACTGGTTTCTTCACCCGACGGTAAGCGGCATATACTGTGGACCGACGGCGGGATGTGGCTTCTGGAAGAAGGCACCCTGGATGAGGCCAGGAAAATTTCCAGTGAACTTCATAACAATAAAACCCGCCGGCAACTGGAAGTAGAAGTGACGGAGTTAATACAGGCGCAGGGCATTGATACTGGGTGGGAAGTGATTGTGTGGAACAACGATCCCCGGTTTAGTCCTGATGGCACAAAAATTGTCTACACTACCAACCGTGATTTCGAAACCAGAAATAGCTGGTCTGTATGGGTATATGACCTGGAAACGAATACTGAAAGGCGTTTGTTAGGTGGAGGACGCTATGACTATGGTGCTGCCGGCTGGCTAAATGACGGGCGGCTGCTTGTTGGAAAGTCCGACGGTGAAAATATTTTTGCTGGGAGTACTCATTATTTGGTTGATCTCCAGGGAGAAAACCAGCAACATCGGGAAATTCCACTGAGTAGCATCTAAGTCATACGTTTGTACATTCCGCGTCATAATAAACAGTTCAGGCTGGACCGGCTGAAGGTTAGCCGGCGAAGAAAAAGTAAACCCCGCCAATGAAAACACAAACAACAAGCAAAATAGCACCACAAACATCGGTCGTTTTGTTACCCGATTCGCCGAATTTTGAATTTTTCCTGCAAACATAGGAACATCACTCTCCTCCGATATTTTTTTCCAGCAACCATCGCAGGTAATCCGCTTCCTCTTTCACCTGCCTTTGTTTGGCAATTATTGCTAAATTTTATTTTATCTGCCCCCCCCCTTCTGTCAACCCTAATTATGTTAATTTTGTTAATTTTAGGAAAATATTTACATTTATCTGTTTTAGCTTTGTCCCAATAAAAAAACCCTTCTCTTTTGGGAGAAAGGCAGCGAAATCATTGTATAATCGAACACTCTAGCAGTTAAGTTTGAAATGCTACATTTCCTGCGGCGCGGCGATGCCTAGCAATGCCAAACCATTTAGCAGAACTTGCCGTACTGCGTCGATCAAAGCCAGACGAGCGCTGCGAAGCTTATCCTCGGCGTGCAACACTGGGCACTGGTGATAAAACTTGTTAAAGTCGGCTGCCAAATCTACCAGATAACGAGCTATGACCGATGGCTTGTCTAGCTCAGCAGCGCGGATAATAGCATCAGAAAAACGAGCCAGCGTGCGCACAACCGCCTGTTCTTCATCTGTGCCTAAAAGCGTTGCATCATATCGGCTGGACCAGTCCTCCGCTTTCCGCAAGATACTGCAGATCCGGGCATGGGCATATTGAATATAAGGTGCCGTTTCACCGACAAAATCCAACACCTTTTCCCAGTCAAACTCAATATTTTTTACCCGGTCATTGCTTAGATCGCCAAAAATAACAGCGCCGATTCCCACTTGACGGGCGACGTCGGCTTTGTTTTCCAGACCTGCGTTTTTTTCTTGAATAATTTGCAGCGCGAGCTCCGTTGCCCTGTCTAACACATCTTCCAGGAAAACTAGTGTGCCCTGTCGGGTAGACATCTTTCCTTCCTTAAAACCAATCAAACCAAATGGCACGTGGAGACAACGCTCAGCCCAGGCATAGCCCATTTTTTTCAGAACGCTAAAGACCTGCTGAAAATGAAGCGTCTGATCCGCCCCCACAACATAGAGCATTTTCTCAAACTGATAAGTCTGATAGCGATAGATTGCGGCGCATAAATCTCTTGTGGCGTATAGTGTGGCGCCGTCCTGCTTACGCAACAGACACGGCGGCATGCCTTGGTCTTCCAGGCTGACAATCAATGCGCCTGCCGAGATTTCCGTCAGCCCCTTTTCTTCCACTTGGCTGATGGTGTCAGCAAGCAACTCATTATAAAAACTTTCCCCTTGATAAGAGTCAAAGTGAACGCCCAGCAAATTATAAATTCGCTTAAATTCCGCCAGGCTTAACTCTCGGAAGCGCTGCCAAAGCAGACGTGCCCTTTCATCGCCGTCTTCCAGCTTTTTAAACCAAGAGCGAGCTTCTTCCGCCAAAGCCGGTTCTGCTTCCTCCTCCCGATGGAAGCGAACATATAACTCGTAAAGATATGTAATGGGATCTTCTTCCAGACGGGCATCGTCACCCCACTTCAAATAGGAAACAATCAATTTGCCAAACTGCGTGCCCCAGTCGCCCAAGTGATTAATCCCCACACAACGGTAACCTAATGCCATGTAGATCCGGTAAAGAGAGTGGCCGATGACAGTGGAGCGAAGATGTCCTATGCCAAATGGTTTAGCAATATTGGGTGCTGAAAAATCGATGACAATTGTTTTCCCTTGGCCAACTTCCAGATTGCCATATCCCTCTTTCTGCTCAAGCACCGCATGAACAGTGACTAGCGCCAACTTTTGGCGATTACAGAAGAAGTTAATATAAGGACCACGGGCTTCAATGCAAGCAAATAATTCGCTTGCCGGCAGCCTTTCAGCCAGTTCTGCCGCGATTTTTGCAGGTGAATTACGCATTTCTTTAGCCAATTTAAAGCAGGGAAAGGCAAAATCGCCCATCTCAGCAGAGGGCGGCGTTTCTAAATCCGCCATAATTTGCTGACTATCCATTGGCACAAAGACTGACAGTAAGTTACAAATTTCATTCCGAAACATCTGCATAAAAAAAAACCTCTTTCTTTTTACCTGATCTTCTTGCTTTTTCCCTCATTATACAGAAATAGCAAGCGGCCTGCAAGCAGGCCGCTTGGCGGGCCGCCTAGTCATTCCTCCAAGTTCAGAAAATAAGGACGGGAAACGGTAATCTCCCAAGGCAAAAAATGTTCAGGTTGTACAGGCGGTCTGCCATTAACAGTAATGCGTATCTTGGCATAAGGGGCGTTCTCCAAAATGGTTAGCGCCAGAGCATCCCGCAGCAAAGCGGCTCTGGCCGCCGCAGCCATGTTATCCGCCAACAAATTTTGAAAAGAATCAGTAAAATCAAGATAAACAATCTCATTTTCAATACGTACCGACGCAAAATTTAGTGAAAATAACTGGGAAC
>JAGXRV010000051.1 GCA_018335695.1 Clostridium sp. | reverse complement strand
GCCCCCAACTGGGCGTCGGCAGCCAGCACCAAGAACTTCATCGCTATGCCCTTTACGGATTTTTAGGCCCGTCCTCGGAAACGGCCGCGTCAACTAGAATACTGCGCCACTTACGGATTCATTGACTATTGTAACATATCTTAGATAAACACACAAACAGTCCAGCAGGCACTATAACGCAAAAAAAGATGATTTAGTCGCTTTAAAACGTGTTGAGATTCTGCACGCTGACGGCACAGAGCCGCGCGCAAGCAGGCAATGACTACGTAACCGCTCAAAACTAAATCCCGCTTAGCACTGGCGATGCACCAATTTTTGCGCAAGATAATAAAGACTTGCCGCAGCCTCACCGAAAGCTTCCAGCTCTTGCTCTGCGTCAAATAAGAGGTCAACAGCCTTTTTTTGTGCGGCTTCCAAGCCAAAAAGCGCAGGATATGTCGCTTTTTGACGCTCAAGATCAACGCCTGTCTTTTTGCCTAACAATGCTTGTTCGCCGGTGATGTCCAGCAGATCATCAACAATCTGAAAAGCAAGACCCATCTTATCCGCAAAAGAAGTAAGAATCCGCAGTTCTGCAAGCGATGCGCCGCCCATGATTGCACCGCTGCGAATAGCGCAATTAAAGAGTGCTCCCGTCTTGTGGCGATGAATATAATCCAATCGCTCGGCGCTGATTTGCTTCCCCTCGGAGAGGATATCTACCACTTGACCGGCGATCATGCCGCTAACCCCGGCTGCTTTGCTCAACTCTTCCATTAAACGCACTACTGTCGCAGCAGGAAAATAGGCAGAGGCTTCTCCGGCCAACGTTTCAAATGCCATGGTTAACAGGGCGTCTCCCGCCAGGATCGCAATTGCCTCACCGTATACTTTATGGTTGGAGAAGCGTCCGCGCCGATAATTATCATTATCCAATGCCGGCAGATCATCATGGATCAGTGAGTAAGTATGCACCATTTCCAACGAACAAGCAGCCGGCATGGCATGCAGCTGAGGAACACCGAAGATTTCGGCAGCACTTAATGTCAGTAGCGGACGCAACCGCTTACCGCCGGCAAAAACACTGTAACGGATGGCGCCGTGAATTTCCTCAGGGAAAGTACCTTCCGGAGGAAGAAGTCGATTAAGAGCTTCATCCACTTGCGCCACAGTTCTGCCAATCTCAAATGTCACCAGCTTTCCCCCTCCCCCGTTAAAGGAACAAACTCCCCCGCTTCTTTTAACAATACTGCTACTTTACCTTCCGCATCAGCCAACTTTTGGCGACATTGCCTGAGCAAACCCATTCCTTCTTGGTAAAGAGCCAAAGCTTCTTCCAATGGGCAGTCACTACGCTCCAGGCTTGCCAATACCTCTTCCAAGCGCTTCAGCGCTTGCTCAAATGTTAATGTTAATTTGGCTTGGCTCGCTTTAGTCATTAGCTTTCCTCCGCATACGTTTGTCTTGCTTGCTAACATCTAGTCGATTATAGCATATTACCCCATAGAAGTCATATTAGATATATCTTGACCAATGAAGATATTTATGTGGATAGTGCTGTAAACCTATTATTAATTGATTTCATAGCATGAAAAAAGTATAATATAGTTAGAATGCTACTATAAGGAGTTGATACCATGCTGATTAAACCGTCCGCAAGCATCCGGCAAAATTACAATGAAATTGCGGCTTTATGCAAATCCTCCGGAGAGCCTGTGTATCTTACCAAAAACGGCGAAGGCGATCTTGTGGTTATGGATATAGCTACCTTTGTCCGCCGTGAGAAAATGCTAAAGTTGCGTGAAGAACTGTTGGCTGTTGAGGAAGACCGTCTGGCCGGACGCGCCGGAGTGACACCGGATGAGCTCGACAGATATCTGGACAGCATTATTGATGAGGTGGAACATGGAAAATAAGCCTCAATATAAGGTGATTGTTTCCGATCGTGCCCTTCAGATGCTGGCGGCTCATGTGCGTTTTCTGGCACAAAAAAGTCCTGCTGCCGCTCGCAGAACAAAGCATGAATTGTTGGACGCTATCCGCTCCCTCTCCACCATGTCGGAGCGTTTTCCTTTTCTTAATGCTGAATTCATACCATTAAACAAGTATCATAAAATGTTCGTTGAGAAGTGCTATCTTATTCTGTATCAGATTAAGGATCAGACGGTGTATGTTGATTATATTGTGGATTGCAGACAGGATTATGGGTGGCTGGTGAAATAGAATTATTTACTCAACTTTCCACATCAAATCATTTTGCATAAGTCTGTATAACCCGGGCGTCTGCATAGCCTTGGTGCAGCCGAGTCCGGAGAAGATCATCAGGCGCAAGCTGCCGCGCATCTCTCACCACTTTGCCGTTCCCATCCAGACAAATAGCAAAACCCCTTGCCAGAACAGCATCAGGATTTAGGGCACCAAGCTTTCCCGCCAGAAAATCGAGTTTAGCAGTATAAGATTGCATCAGATAAGAAAGACGATTTTCCAGCCTGGAAGCTAAATTATCCAGCATCTGGCGGTGCTGATCAAAACGGTGGGAGGGACGGGTAAACTCTCGGGCTGAAGCTATCCTGTCAACGTAGCGGCGGTTATGTTCCAATTTTGAACTGATCACTGCCGTCATCCTGCTTTTAGCCATAGACAAAAACTGCTGCAGCTCTCGTTGATCAGGCACAACGATTTCCGCCGCCGCCGTAGGTGTAGCCGCCCTGACATCAGCCACAAAATCGGCAATCGTGAAATCTGTCTCATGACCGACGGCAGATACTACGGGAATACGGGAACTATAAATGGCTTTGGCTACCGCTTCTTCGTTAAAAGCCCAAAGCTCTTCTATGGAACCGCCGCCGCGGCCGATTATCAACACATCAATATCTGCAAGACGATTAAAAAAATCTATAGCTTCCGCAATTTGAGCGGCCGCCCCCACTCCTTGAACCAAAACAGGCACAAGCAATACTTCTGCCTGAGGGAAACGGCGGGAAAGAGTGGCTAGAATATCGCGAATTGCTGCGCCGGTTGGTGAAGTAACCAAACCAATACGTTCCGGAAAGCGCGGCAAGGTTTTTTTTGCTTCCGGCGCAAACAAGCCTTCCGCCGCCAATCGCTTTTTCATTTCCTCAAAGGCGGCAAAAAGGGAGCCTACTCCTTCCGGCGCCATGGACTCCACATAGAGTTGATATAAGCCGTCACGCTCATAGACGGACAAACGTCCGCCGAGCACTACTTTCATGCCGTCTGCGGGACGAAATGTCAAACGTCCGTTTGCGCTTTTAAACATCACGCAGCGCATAGATGCAGCCGCATCTTTTAAAGTAAAATACATGTGGCCGGAAGAATGAGCTTTAAAATTAGAAATTTCACCGCTGACCCGCAGCCTGTTAAGCTGTGAATCAGCGGCAAACAAATTTTTTATATATTGTGTTGCTTGCGCAACCGTCAGAATACGCTCAGAACCGTTTAGCATCTAATTGCAACATCCAATCAGATTGTTTAACAACATTGCCACAGTCATCGGTCCCACGCCTCCGGGAACGGGAGTCAGCCAACCGGCCACTTGGCCGACGCTGTCATGCTCAACATCACCCACAAGATGACCGCCGACCAGATTAGTCCCCACATCAATTACGACAGCCCCAGGCTTTACCATAGAACCGGTAATCATCTCCGGATGACCGGCAGCCACAATCAGCACATCTGCCTGACTAGTCAAATGCTCCAAGTACCAAGAGCGCGAATGGGCAAAAGAGACAGTGGCGTGCCGCTCCAGGAGCAAAAAGCCTACCGGCAGGCCGACATGCTGGCTTCGCCCTACGATGACGGCGCGTTTCCCTTTCAGCTCAATTCCCGTACTTTCAATCAGCTTCATAATTCCGCGCGGGGTAAACGGAATAAAGCGCTTATCGCCAAGCAAAAAGTTGCCCATATTCTCGGGATGAACGCCTTCCACATCTTTTTGCGGGGCAATGGCATGTACGACCGCCCGGTAATCAATATGGTTTGGCATAGGATGGATGTTAATTCCGGTAATCTTTGGATCGGCGTTTAGCTTCTCGACAAGTGCGATAACATTTGCCTGCCCGGAAAGCGAGTTGAGCGTGTGTACTTCACAATAAATACCCGCACTGTCACACATCCGCTTTTTCAACTCGGCAATATTCGTTCGCGCTACCGGACTGTTAACAACTACAATGGCCAACCCTGGAGTTTTATCTTGCTCTTTCAACTTGGCCACATCAGCTTTAATTTTTTGTTGCAACTCCTTGGCGATGGCACTGCCATCAATCACACGGGCAGCCATGGTAATCCCTCCTGCTTTCTTACTTTAGATTGTGCTTGCGTTTAAATGACTCCAACGTATTTAGCATCAGCATGGTAATTGTCATCGGACCAACACCACCGGGTACGGGAGTAATATAAGACGCTTTCTCTTTAGCGCTCTCAAAATGGACATCGCCCACCAGCTTATCATCTACACGGTTGATGCCGACGTCTATCACTATAGCTCCCGGCTTAATCCAATCACCACTAACCATTTCAGCACGCCCTACGGCAACGACCAGAACGTCAGCCTCACGACAAACAGCCGCCAAGTCTGCGGTGCGGGAATGACAAATGGTGACCGTGGCATGTTGCTGCAGCAAAAGCAATGCCACCGGCTTGCCCACAATGTTACTGCGACCGACAACGACTGCATTTTTCCCCTTCAGATCATAGCCGATATATTCCAGCATTTTCATGCAACCATGCGGCGTACAAGGTATGTAGCAATCATCGCCGATCATTAGATTGCCGACATTTATCGGATGAAAACCGTCCACATCTTTTTCAACAGCAATCGCATCAATTACTGCTTTCTCTTGAATGTGGTCAGGCAACGGAAGCTGCACCAAGATGCCGTGGATATCTTCGTCTCTGTTTAGTTCGTCAATCATTTTCAGCAGTTGTTCCTGAGTCGTTTCTGCTGGGACCCGGTGGACGACGGAGTGGAAACCGAGAGCTTTGCTCGTTTTCTCTTTGTTGCCAACATACGCTTTGGATGCCGGATCTTCGCCCAACAGGATAACGGCTAAGCCGGGAACTTTACCCGTTTTCTCCTTCAGGCTTACCAAATCGACTGCGATTTGCTCCCGGATTGCGGCCGCCACTTCAGGCCCTTTGATCAATTTTGCACTCATCAAAAATCCCTCCCTAAAATGTATTATTTTATCTGCACAGTTGTTTTTCCTGCTAGCTGGATAATCAGAGTGAAATATAATTTTCTGATAAGCCTAAGACAAATTTCTCAGATACTCATCCATAGCCTTTGCCGCTACTTTACCTGCGCCCATGGCGTTAATTACTGTGGCAGCGCCGGTGACGATGTCGCCGCCTGCCCAAACGCCGGTCCGCGATGTCTTGCCTGTTTCATCAGCCTCAATCGTTCCCCGACGACCTGTCTTCAGGCCTACAGTCGTCTGCGGCACCAGCGGGTTTGGAGTCTGACCGACAGCCACGACAACAGTATCAACGGCAAAGACAAAATTGGATTTTTCTATCGGCTCGGGACGGCAACGACCTGATTCGTCAGGCTCGCAAAGACGCATCTTCACGCACTCTACCCCTTTAACCCAGCCGTTTTCGTCCCCGATAATTTTAATCGGGTTGGTAAGCAAGTTAAACTGAACGCCTTCCTCTTCCGCATGATGAATTTCTTCCAGCCTTGCCGGCATTTCCTTATCAGAGCGGCGATAAACAATATAGACGTTCTCCGCTCCCAGGCGCAGCGCCGTCCGCGCCGAGTCCATTGCTACGTTGCCGGCACCGACGACAGCCACATTCTTGCCTACTTTAATCGGAGTATCATATTCCGGGAAAAGATAAGCCTTCATTAAATTAGTGCGCGTCAAAAATTCATTCGCTGAATATACCCCAAGCAGATTCTCCCCGGGAATACCTAGAAAAGTCGGCAAACCGGCGCCTGTCCCGATAAAAACGGCATGAAAACCTTCTTCGGTAAACAGCTCATCAATAGTAATAGTCTTGCCGATGACAATATTAGTGCGCAGCTTGACACCGAGGCGCTGGATATAGTCCACCTCTTTGCGGACGATTTCTTTAGGCAGACGAAATTCCGGAATCCCGTATACCAACACGCCCCCGGGCATATGAAATGCTTCAAAAATAGTCACATCATGACCCATCCTGGCCAGATCGCCAGCACAGGTAAGTCCTGCAGGGCCTGCACCTACCACAGCCACTTTTTTCCCTGTCGAGGCAGGAAGCGCAGGCAAGTCCACACCATGCTCCAACTCCCAATCGGCAAGAAAGCGCTCAAGGCGGCCGATAGCTACAGAATCACCTTTTTTTGCCCGCACACAGAAAGATTCGCATTGGCTTTCCTGAGGACAAACACGCCCGCAAATCGCCGGTAAATTATTTTTGCTTTTTAGCGCAAACACGCCCTCGCCAAACTTTTTCTCCTTAATCAAGCCGATAAAAGCAGGGATATCAACCTCAACCGGACAACCTTGGCGGCAGGGCGCTTTTTTGCACTCCAGGCAGCGCTCCGCTTCCGCAATCGCAGTCTCAATATTATAACCGTATGGAACCTCGCTAAAGTTTTTAATTCGTTCCGCCGGTTTCTGTTCTTCCATTGGGTGCTTCTTAGTAACGTTTTGCTCCATTATTTTTCACCTCCACAACCACAACGACAGTGACCCAAAGCATGCTTCTCTTCAGCATGATACATACGGGAACGAGCAACGAGCTCATCAAAATCTACCTCGTGCCCGTCAAACACAGGCCCGTCCACGCAAGTAAATTTTGTCTTGCCTGCTACCGTAACGCGGCATGCTCCGCACATTCCAGTGCCGTCTACCATGATAGGGTTTAAGCTGACAACAGTTTTTACTCCATACGGACGGGTCTGATTAACAATCGCCCGCATCATCGGCAGCGGTCCAACCGCAATAATTTCCGCAATCGGCTCTCCATCATCGAGAAAATTTTGCAACACATCGGAGACAAAACCATGGCGGCCATAACTGCCGTCATCTGTGCAAACATGCAATTCTTTGCTGACTAGTCGCATTTCATCTTCGAGAATCAGAAAATCTTTAGTACGTGCTCCGATAATCGAAAACACGTCCATCCCCGCTTTATAAAACCCCTTAACCTTGGGATAAATCGGAGCGATACCCACACCGCCCCCCACCGCAATTATACGTCCCGCATGCTCAGGAAATTCCATCGGCTTGCCAAGCGGCCCTACAAAGTCGGCAAGATATTCGCCTGCCTCTTTCTTTGCCAAACATTTTGTCGTCAGCCCGACTTCCTGAAAAATTATGGTGACGGTGCCCCTTTCAGGGTCTGAGTCTGCGATGGTGAGGGGAATTCTTTCTCCCTTTTCATCAATGCGCAGGATGATAAATTGCCCCGGTTTGGCTTTCCTGGCAACTAGCGGTGCTTCTACCTCAAACAGTTTTGCAACGTCTGAGAGCACTCTTTTCGTAACCAGCTTATACAATAGCGCTTCCTCCCTTACCTATGACTAAACTGTTTCTCTCCAAGTAAGTTTATTTCGCCAAATTAATCACATTTCCTTTTTTCACAGTTCAAGATGCAGGAATTTTAAAACTTTTCCAACTAAGTGAACTTATGCGCAAACAAAGCTGCCCCGACAGCGTTATCGCCGGTGAACTCAACGCCGGCAAATGCCGCGTTTTTGCCGTACTTCTCCGACAAATAGCCGCGTATGTATGCGTTTGCCATGACTCCGCCGACAAATAACACCGGTTTTGCCCCGTGCTCCTTCTCAATATTTCTCAAAACATACCAGACTGACTGTGCCACACAATCTTCCACTCCCCTAGCCGCGCCTTCAGGACGCGCGCCTTGCAGCAGCGCACGCTGAACGTGGCTCTCCGGTCCGGAAAAAGACAAAACACCGCCTTTGACTGCCACAGGCACAGCAAGCGGTGTCGCACTCGCACAGCTTGCCAACTTTTCTAATTCAGACCCGGCAGGAAACGCCAAGCCAAGCGCCACCCCAACGCGATCGATAAACTGTCCGGCATGCAAATCTTCCGTACCGCCCAACTCAAAAAGCGACAACTCTTCCTTCATCTCCACCGCCAAAACTTCCGTTGTGCCGCCGGACAGATGCACTACATAAAAACTTTGCCACTCGACTCCGGCAGACCATAAACCAGCCAAGAGGTGCCCTTCCTGATGCGACAACTCGAAAAACGGCACTCCGACAGCAAGTGCCAAAGATTTGGCAAATGAAGCCCCTACCGTAAAAACGGGCAGATAAGAATCATTCAACGGCCGAGGTCGCGTTGAGGCGGCAACCGCATTGAGCTTTAACGGACCGACCTCCTGAGCAATTAAGGAAAAGAGCTGCGGCAGATTTTGCACATGCTGAAACACGCCGTCTGCTTGCCGCAAGCCCCTCTCTCCCTGAGGCACCTTAAGCAACTTTTTTGCCTCGGAAAGCAAACGTCCCTCGGCGTCAATTACGGCCAGGGACGTCGTATAACATGAAGTATCTACACCCAGAAACATCACGATTCCTCCTTGCCGCCTTCTTGGTCGCGGGCCAACTTATCCAGCACACCATTTAAAAACTTTGCCGACTCTTCACTATTAAAGAGTTTACTTAGCTCCAATGCCTCGTTAATAGAGACGGCCGCAGGAATATCGGCACAAAAGAGAAGCTCATATGTCGCCAACCGCAAAACACTTCTATCAACGGCAGCCAATCTTCCGAACTCCCAGTTTACCAAATATTTTGCGAGTTGGTTATCAATCTCTCCAAGATGTAAAAGAGTGCCTTCAGCCAACTGACGGGCAAATAAAGCATGGTCACCGCTTAATCCACTCTCAGTTAATAATTCTGTAAACACTGGTTCCAAGCCATTTTTACCCACATCTTCCTGAAATAATGCTTTAAAGGCAATCTCCCTTGCTAGCCGCCGGCTCATTTAATTCCTCCCGTTAATCGCTATCAGGCCAGACACGCTGCAGCAACTTTTGCAAGCCATCATGGCGGTCATACAGTTTGCCTAAAGATATTCCCAAAGCAATACACAAAAATAACAGCAAACTTCTCCAAAAACCGAATGTAATTATTGAAAGGCCGACAGCCAGACCAAGCAAGCCGCCCAGCAGCTTCCCCCAATGTTCTGCTAAAAGCTGGCGCATTATCTTTACGCTCATCTCCACACCCACTTTCAGAAGTCGTTAGTGAGCAGTCTTTATGCCGTCAGTAACAATATTTTCAATCATCACCTTTACTTCGGCAACGCTGCTGCCCGTAATTTTCTCCACATCATCTTTCACCACTGCCTGCAGCTCCGCAGTCAGTTGCGGGATTATCTGATCCGGATAAATTACAGCGCGGAGAAAAATTACGACCCCGCTGTCGCTAATAATAATTTTTGTTTTTATCTCCCTAATCCCCTTCATACTCTTAGACGCTTTTAAGACGATATTTTCCACCGCTTTAAAACAAATCCTCACCTCGCCAAGGGGCCCCTGCTGCAAGATTGTCTCCACCCGCTCGCCGCGGCGCAAGCTTGCCGCTAAAACTGCCGCCGCCAAAACAATCATTACCCCGGCCAAAACCATAAAATTTCTGTTTCCATAGACCGCATCCAAACTTGTCCGCAAAAGATCCAAAGGAAAATAGGCGGTAGCAACTGCGCCAAGCACGACACCGGCTGCCGCAATTGATAACGCCAGTAAACCAAGATATAACCTCTCACCGACAGTCATGCATAAACCACTCCCTTTTGTGCAATACCGAGCGTCTTCTCCATTAGCAAGGGCGGGTTTGCAACCCGCCCCTTCGGGCTGCCGCCCTTCGGCGGGCCTGCGGACCCTGAGCACCTTTTGGCAGGGGAGGGTTTCAAGCCCACCCGTAAAGGAGTCGCCCTACGATACCGCCATTACGTTGGAAACGAGATAATTTCCTCAAGAAGAATTTACTTATCTGACACGTTCGTCAACTTCTTCTTCATGCTCCTTTGCCGTACCGAAGTTGACCCCCTGCACATGAACATTTACCCTTACGGCTTCTAAACCGGTCATAGATTCGACCGCTTTTTTAACATTCTCCTGGATATTCCAAGCTACATCAGGAATTCTCGCCCCAAACCTGACAACAATATAAAGATCTATGGCAGTTTGTTTATCGCCTACTTCAACTTTTACACCTTTAGCAAGGTTTCGCTTGCCGAGCATATCTGCAATCCCGCCGGCAATGCCGCCGCTCATTCCGGCGACACCCTCTACCTCGCTTGCAGCCAAACCGGCAATAATTGCCACCACATCGTCGGCTATCTTAATGTTACCAAATTCCGTCGTTGCATACGTCTCATGTTCAGCCAACTAAACCGCCTCCTTGCCACAGAGCAACTGTGACGTTTTTTATTATAGCAAAAGATACCTTGGAATACAATTCCATACCGGCAAGCGAAATTCCTGCTACGGGCCGCTATGTTCCACCACCGTCACCTCCTCTATCTTCACCTCGGTCACACCGCTGACCATTTCCGCAATTTGCATGAATTCCTCGTCCTTTAAGTTTTCCGCCTGCACGACAACATTGGCAATCCTGCCGCGGTAAAAAAAGACTGCGTCCGCAAAGCCGTGTGCTTTAAGCATGTTTTCTACCAACAACTCTTTTTCCATTGTTTCTACCAATGCCAGCAATTGTTCTTCCGCCTGTTTTTTTCCGGTCTGCGAAATCTCGGGATTATTTATCATACCGTTTAACATCTCCAACTCTTTGCCTCGGACACGGTCTCGCTCAAGCCTGTATTCCACAAAAAACGCTTCATATTCTTCCAATACCAAGTTGCCCGGCTTCGCCTCCGGATCATCGACTACATCCGGCACTGCTACACTTGCCGGCACTTCGCTTTTAGTCGCCACCCCTCCTAAACCTGCAAGCCACCAGACGGCTGTCAACGTCACAATCAAAATAGAAAGCGTCATAAATTTTCTCATCACATTCATTCCCCTTCCTCCTAATCCATCGGCAAAACGCTAATCCGATGCGCCGGCAGATCCAGCGCCGCTGCTACAGCAGTAGTTAACCGTTCTTTAATCAGCAGATTTTCCGCACCCCGGGCTACCACCAGCACTCCTTTAATCTTTGGCTGCCGCGACTCTGTTACCACAGCCTGTTCGCCGCTGCCATCCCGGGTCATGACAAGCTGTTTCTGCTCGGTAACCTCCTTAATTTCACGCTGTCCGCCGGCTGCGTCTGTTTCCGTCGTGCTCCGCTCTGTGTTTTCGGTATTTTGCGCATAAACCGTAACCCCGCCGCTCTCCAGGGTAATCAACACTGAGACTGCTTTGACTCCCCTGACTTGCTTCAATCTGTCCTCCAGCTCGCTTTCAAGTCTCTCCCTGAAGTCGCCTTTGACACCAAAAGGATTCAATACTGCTTCGCTGTTTTTATCAGAGGAAGGAGGCGTCCTGCTCTGATTTGGATTGGCACTGATAAACATCAAAACTATCCCGATACATGCAAGCGCCAGCAGAAAAGTTGTGGAACGCGTGCCTTTTGCCGCTCGTTCCCCCCTAAAAAAATCGGCCAAGCGCTGCCAAAGTTTTTTTACGATCCCCGCCACCTCCCAACAGAAAATTTTTGGCATATGTCTTGCATTTTTTGAAACCGCTAAGTGGAAGATCTCTGCAAATAATTATGCCGCTAATTGTCGCTTAGCACCTTCACCTCGATTTTCTCCACACCAACGCCTAGCTGTTTGCCAATCAGACGTTCAATTCTGCCGCTTACGACCCCCTCATTTGCACTCCTTGCTGCCGGCCTGCCGAGATCAATTTCTACATTTGCCACTTGTCCGGTTCTTGATTCGCTTATTTGCAGCTTTTTCGCTGCTACAGTAATTCGCTCCGGCTGTCCAAATTCCGGGTGGTTAATGTTTTCTTCAAGTTCAAGTGTGATTTCCGTAATTTCCAGCCCTTCCTGCGCCAAAATCTCAGCTATTTTTTCCTGCATCAACATCCTGTAACGCTCTAAAGTTAACCCCCAGTTAATCTGCTCAAGCAATGCAAGACGTTTGTCAACTTCTGACTCTCCCAGATATAAGCGCATTTCCAATGCCGGCTCGAGTGTGGCTGGAAACTGCAGCAGAGAGCGGAAGGGAGACAAGAGCATTAACATCAGCACCAGGCCGACGACCATATTTATATAAGGGCGAAAGTGATTACGAGGCAAGAGCAAATCAAGCAGTGTGACAAGAATTATCAACACCACAATATTGCGGACTATTTCAGAGAGGATATCTAGCACAAAAACACCTACCTCAACATAAACGATGTATTGCTGGCTCCCGCAATAATAGTTATGGCCAAAAAGAACATCACGCTGACAATGGCTACGGCGGCAAAAACCAATGCCAGACAATTACCCATTGTATTTAAACAGTCACATAAAGTTGTCTCTCCGAGCGGCTGAATCAGTGCCGCCGCCAGTTTATAAATAAAGACGAGCGCCAAAATTTTAAAGAGAGGAAAAACTACAATATAAAAAAGCAGTAACAAGCCTGATAAGTGCACTGTGTTTTTTAAAATTAAAGTAGCACTCGCGACGGTTTCCACCGCATCAGTCAACATCCCTCCAACTACCGGCAAAAATGCGCCTGTCATAAATTTTGCTGTGCGGATCGTCACTGCATCTCCTACTGACGAAGCTACGCCGTGAATCGACAAAAGACCGGTGAAAATAGTCATTGACAATCCCATCGTCCAGACCGAAACATTTCTCAGCAACTCTGCCAGCCTGCTTACAGTGACCCGCGGTGAAAAATAATTCACGATCGACAAAATAGTAGTAAGATATATCAGCGGAAAAACCAGGTCTCGCGTCAGAGTAGCAAAAAAATTTACCGCAAAAATTATCAACGGACGAAAAATGGCTGCAGACGCCAGATTGCCAAGCGATGCGAGGAGTGCCAGTAGCAGCGGGATAATTGCCAAAATCAACTCAACCATTCTATCTACCGCGGCACGTCCTAGCTCTACTGCCACAGCAAAACTTTGCATAGCAATAACCATTAGCGCTAAATAGACAATTGCTTGCGTAAGGGCGGCAATCGATTCGTTGGCGAACGCCTTTTCCAGGTTTTTTAACAGTGATGCCACAACAGCCAAAAAGAGCAATTTGCCAAGCAAACTTAAGTTATGATAAATTTCCCGCCAAAGAAAGCGCCACAGCCCATTTAGCACTTCAAAAAGCGACAGTCCGGAAGCTTGCCCAGGGACAAACCAGAGCAAGACATCGCGCCAATGAAACTGAGGAAGATAGTCGCCTGTATCGCGTTGCAGCTCCTGCCAGAAAGCCTCAATCTCCGACAATTCAAGCTGTTCAAACTGATTGTGCGCCAACTCGCCCGGCTCTTGCGCAGCGGCCGTACCTACTGTCAATAGGCAAATAAGGCAAATTGCCAGGCAAAGGAACTCTCGCTTTTTCATCATCTCACCTACGGAACAAAATTAAGGATAGTTTCCAGCACGGCCGCCAAAAGAGGCAATGCCATCACCAAGATCAACAGTTTTCCGGCAAACTCCACTTTCCCGGCAATAACACCTTCCCCTGCGTCACGGCAAACTTGGGAGCCAAATTCGGCAAGATATGCGATTCCCATAATTTTTAGCAGTGTGTTTAAATAGACCATCGAAATATTTGCCTGCAGAGTAATCTCAGCGAGAAACTGAATCACTGCCGCTAAATAACCCATTAAGCGCAGAAAAATAATTACACCGGCAACAATCGCCACAAACATGGCGTAAACCGGCTCCTGTTCTCGCAAAAGAACTGCAAAAAATGTGGCCATCAGGGCTAACGCCACAATCTGGATGATTTCCAACGGGACACCCTGCCTTTCAGTTCAGCCCTAAAAGAGATTAAAAATTGTCTTAATACTTAAAAAAAGTTCATTTATTAACTGAATCACCATTAACAGCACAACTACTACGCCCACCAGCGTCAACATTTGTGCCTGTTCCTCCTTGCCGGCCTGCTTCAGCACAATGTTCAGCACAGAAATAAGGATGCCGATACCCGCAATACGAAAAAGCAGATCCACATTTAATCCGTTCACAATTTTTCTCTCCCATCTCAAACCTCTTTGGATAAGTGCGGCAAGTACGATAATCTCTTACTTAAAGTAGAATAATCACTAACGCTGCGCCGCCAAGCATCCCCAAGTAACGCCACATCCTTTCGCTGCGCACACAGTTTGCCGCGACCATCGAGTTATGGCTCGCCAATTGGATTTCCACCGCTTCCAACTGTTTTAGCTGACTCTCCCGTCCAAGACCACCCAAACCGGCTGCCGCCCGTTTGATTAACGGCCAGTCATCTGTTCGCAAAGCAAGCTGCCCCCGAAATGTTTCTATAGCCCGCAGCCATGCCAAAGAAGCATCACCGACCTCAGGTCGCCCTAACTGCCGCACGATCTCCGCAAAAAACTGCTTCACACGTTCATCAGCCAGCCGGTTTTGCACATATTCCAGGGCGCGTGGCAGAGGAGTGGCAGTGTAGCCGATTTCTGCCATCAGCAAGCGCATCGCCAGCCTGAATTCTTCCAACTGTTTTACACGCTGCTTCATTTGTATTGCCTTTTGATTACCTAATAACGCTGTTGCCAACACGATCAGCACGGCACCGGCCCACTTAAAGCACATGACCGATCTCCCCCGTCTTTAGCCTGCTTTTCACTGTTTCCTCACTGTATATTGCTTCTACCGTCCCCGGCCCTTTACGCCGTGAAAGAAAGACAAGCCGCTCAAATAAACTTTGCTGCAATAGATAACCAATACTTGGTCGCTTCAGCAAATCTTCCAGACAATGCCCATGAACTGTCGCCAAAATAGAAACGCCGGTGTTAACAGCTTCTTCCACCGCTCTCGCATCCTCCGGTCTGCCTAATTCGTCTGTAACCAAAAGTTGCGGCGACATTGAACGCACCAGCATCATCATTCCTTCCGCCTTTGGACAGCCGTCCAATACATCGCTGCGCATACCCACATCCAACTGAGGGACTCCCAAGTAACAGCCTGCCAATTCTGAACGTTCATCAACAATCCCCACCTTCAGGCCGGGGCGCCCTTTTGGCAGGTCGCCATCGGAGAACAAGCGTGCCAAATCTCGCAGCATCGTTGTTTTGCCGGCCTGAGGTGCGGAAACAAGCAGCGTATGATAGACACGCCGCTGACGCGCACAATAAAGCTGAGGCAAAAGCGCCTCGCCTGCTCCTTTTACCGCCCGTGCAATGCGAATACTGATGCCCGATATGTCCCGCAGCAGCTTGACCCTGCTCTCCTCCGGCACCACCCGGCCAACAAAGCCGGCACGGTGACCGCCAGGCAAAGACAAATAGCCTCGCCGCAGTTCTTCATCCCTCGCATAAAGGGAATATTCGACAACGGCTAACAGCGTAGACTGCAACTCAGCCGCCGTCACTGTCACTGCCTGCGATAAACTGCTTGTAACACCGCTTAACCCCACAAAATTTTCCCCTCGATGCGAGTGAATCATTAAAACCTTGCCCGCACGCAGTCGAATCTCTTCCAACTCTTCTGCCGCCTGTCCACTCATTAAATCAAAAATATTTTGCAGGCGAGGAGGGAGAATGGGCAGTATGTGATTTTTCCATGCCATTTTTGCCATCTTTAACTTCACCACAATATCTTTATGGGGACAGGCAAGCATTTATGACAAAGACAATTTAATTTCCCTGCAACAAAAATTCCCCTCCCCTGGAGGGGTGCCCGCAAGGGCGGGGTGGTCGCGTGAACGAATGGGACAAATCACCTGTCCCTCTGTCCCACTTTCCCGCAACAAAAATTCCCCTCCCCTGGAGGGGTGCCCGCAAGGACGGGGTGGTCGCGTGAACGAATGGGACAAATCACCTGTCCCCCTGTCCCACAAAAAAAAACCGGTATCCCACGACTGCAGGATACCGACTCGTTTTTACTTCTCCGCCCAACAAATCCCCTCTCCCCCAACAACTCCCCTCTCCCTCCGGGAGAGGGCTAGGGTGAGGGAAAAATGGAGAACTAGGGTGAGGGAATGTACCTCTATTTCTTATTTGTCCTCGTTATCAGACAGATCCAAATCATCATCAAAGCATTCAAAGTCTTCATCGTCGTTCACAAAAACTACACGCTCACAATTTGGACAAAGGATTTCCACCACATCATCATCTTCCAACATATCATCATCAATATAGACAATCTCATGACAATCGGGACATTCTACAGAAAACAACTCGTCATCATCATCATCGTCGTCGTCGTCGTCATCTTCTTCTTCATCATCGTCGTCGTCATCTTCTTCTTCATAGAAATCCTCTTCAAGCTCGCTTAAATCTTCATCAAGCGCTTCTGTGTAATCCACTAAATCGTCGAAGTCATCCTGCAATTCCGTCACAGCCGCAGCCAAAGAATCAATTACCTCGATGACCTGCCCAAATAATTTGCCCTCCCGTGAATTGACATCGAAATTCAGTCCTGCGGCCAACCCCTTAAGATACGCCACGCGAGATTTTAGATCTTCCATCGGTAAACCCTCCTTATAATTGGCATCTTAGATTTAGACCCTCTCGATATATTCACCGGTACGCGTGTCAATCCGCAGCGCATCGCCGGGATTGATAAAAAACGGAACCTGCACCACTAAGCCGGTCTCCATTTTAGCCGGCTTGGAGCCGCCTGAGGCAGTATCACCTTTAATACCAGGTTCGGTTTCAGCAACTATTAAACTTACAGAAACAGGCAGCTCAATGCCCATCACCTGCTCTTGGTGAATCACGACACCGATATTCATATTTTCTTTCAGGAATTTTACATCATTGCCAAGCTGTTCAGCACGAAGCGCCATCTGTTCAAATGTTTCCGTATCCATAAAATAATATTCATCACCGGCACTATAAAGATACTGCATTTCGCGCCGCTCCATCATCGCCCGCGCCACTTTTTCTCCAGCCCTGAATGTTCGCTCGGTCACTCCGCCCGTTTTCACATTTTTTAATTTTGTACGGACGAAAGCCGCGCCTTTCCCCGGTTTTACATGCTGAAAATCGACAATTGTGTAAACGTCTCCGTCGAGCTCTATTGTCATACCGTTTTTAAATTCACTGGTTGAAATCATTTTTTACCTCCATCCTCTACGCTCCCACAACTAGCAATTCTTTGGTGCTCTGCGTCAGGTTGCGCACACCTTGCTCTTCCACCACAACCACATCCTCCAGACGAACACCAAATTCTCCGCCGATATAGACACCGGGCTCTACAGTAATCACCATTCCTGCAATCAGCAGCTCATTTACTGCCGCAGAAACTTTTGGAGCCTCATGAACCTCTCTGCCCAAGCCATGTCCTAAGCCATGTCCAAAATAATCAGCCAACCCATGCTCTGCCAACACTTTTCGCGCGAAGGCATCTGCCTCGCCGCAGGTTATACCGGCACGAATCTGTCTTAGCGCCTGCTCCTGTGCCGCAAGCACCGCATGATATACCTGCCTCTGACGCTCCGTAAAGCTTCCCACAAACACAGTCCGCGTCATATCGGAACAGTAGCCGTTTAGCAGACAACCGAAATCCAAGACAACCGCGTCTCCGTAAGACAACTGCTTGTCTCCCGCTACTCCATGAGGCAAAGCAGAACGGTGACCGGAGGCGATAATAGACTGAAACGAAAGAGCAGCGGCACCATTTCTGCGCAAAAAGAATTCCAACTCCAGTGCCACATCTCTCTCCCGAACGCCGGCACGCAGATAAGGCAAGATATGGGCAAACGCCCGGTCTGTAAGCTGCACGGCAGCCGCAAGTGCCTCTTGCTCCTCAACACTCTTTATACTTCGCAACTCTGCGGCGAGCGAAGGCAGCGCGCTGACTTTTACGCCTGAGAGCACAGCAGACATCTTATGATAACTTTCCACCGTCAGGTGATCTGCTTCAACGGTAAGGATATTTTTGCCTGACAACGCAAGCGATTCCGCCACTTTTTGCCAGAGAGACTGTCCAACGTCGATTACCGTAAACTCTTTAGCTTCATTTTGCGCCTGCAGCAGATAGCGGGAATCTGTAAATAAGTAACCTTCTTCCGCAGTAACCAACAAACAGCCGGCAGTGCCGGTGAAACCCGATAGATAAGCAATGTTTATTGGATTTGAGAAGAGCGCGGCTTCCGTATTTTTGACTGACATCAGGCTGCGCAATAACTCTAAACGTCCAGTCATCAAGTTATGACTTCCTTTTGCAGTCGGCTCACAGCGGCGCGAAGTCCAAGCAAGTAACTATCAAAACCAAAACCGCTGATCAAACCGCTGGTCACTCCTGCGGTAACCGATTTCTGCCTAAAATCCTCACGGGCATGAATATTGCTTAAATGAACTTCCACCACCGGTCCGGAATAATCGGCAAGCGCATCCCGCAGCGCATAACTGTAGTGGGTTAAAGCTCCCGGGTTAATAACAAGCGCCGCCGCATCAGTTGTTTGAATAAGGTCAATCAGCTCCCCCTCATGGTTAGACTGGAAAGTTTCCAGCGCAACGCCCAACAAAACAGCCTCTTTGGCAAGTAAGCTGTTAAGCTCCTGCAACGTACTCGTTCCGTAAAGGAGCGGGTCACGCTGACCAAGCTTATTTAAGTTTGGGCCGTTGATTACCAGAATCTTATGCATTATAACCACCGTTTCCATTTCTGTTTAGTATTTCTATTCTTTCAGAGCAAATTCCTGCCCACGGCATTTTTTATTTAAGCGCAATTCCCAAGCCTTTCGCTCATCCGTTTTCTCTTTCAGTTGTGCTATTTTGCTCCAGTATACAAAAAATTTCTTCCGCTACAGCTTGCGGCGTCTTCCCGGCAGTATCCACCTGAACATGGGATGCCCTCCGATAAATCGGTTGCCTGGCGTGATAAAGCGCCTCAAAATCAAGCTCATTTTTCAGCAGCGGCCGCGAATCATCATTTTTTAAGCGCTCACGTAAGACAGAGATATCGGCAGTCAACCAAACCACAAAACCAAACTTTCGCAAGGCAGCCGCATTATCCTCGTCTAATACGAAACCGCCGCCTGTGGCAATCACTAAATTCTGCTCTTCTCTTAGCTCCTCGGCAAAAGCCTTCTCAAGCTGACGAAAATATTTTTCTCCCTGGTCCTGAAAAATTGCTGCAATCGCCTTTTTCTCCCGCTGCGCGATCACCTGGTCGGTATCTACAAAACGACGACTTAACAAGCGAGCGAGCAGACGGCCGACCTCGGTTTTCCCCGTTCCCATAAAGCCGATCAAAACCAGATTTTTGCCGGAAATACGCTTCACGTTGTTGCGGCCTCCCGTTTTATCTTTAGCAATTTTATTCCATTATACACAAAATCCTCTCCGGTATACAAATCTACTTCAATCGTCCGATTATAGGCCGGATGAGCATTATTCTCCACAATTGTGACACGTGAACCGTTTACGCGAAAACCAATCCTGCCGTTTCTTCTTGTCAATCCGGCAGAAAGCCCGTCGATAACCTGCAGCAAACGCAGCATAGGCAAAAGATGGCTGGGAAAATCAGCCGGCAATTGCTCTGCGCTATGATGGTGATAGCGAATCAAAGTTACCACATCTTTTGGCTTTTGATAATAATTTTCCGCAATATCCGCACTACGCATCGCATGCATCATACCTGGCTCAAATGCTTTCTTCGGATCTGTAATCTGACCCACATTAAGCACCGGCTGTGACTTTCCCAAGTCATGAAAAATCAAAGCCTGCACAAGAATATCCTTATCGATTCCCAGGAGCCCCATTAATCCTTTTTCATTTAAATCGGCCGCCACCTTTAAAGCGTTGACCACATGCTGATATCCTCCGTCTTCAATCACTTCCGTTATTTCAATCAACCCGTTTGCGGCGTTAAACACATCCCTGTATTCCGGCGTACTTTTTAACTTATACTCTACCCTCGAATTGGGCAATGTCAGAGCAAACGCTTTATCAAGTTCTTCTTTTGTATTAAACAATTGCTGCTGCAGACGCTTCAACTCAGTGATCTCAGAAAATGTTTGCATTACACCCGCAATCTCGCCGTCCACAATGATGGGAACATTATTAGTCATAAACACTTGTTCCCGTGAATTTTTTACTTCCAAATTCAGCAACGCCTCGCCTGTTTCCATTACCCGTCTTACCGGAGAATTATCTTCAAAATACAGCTTAGACCGCCGCCCCAGAAGCTGCTTCGCCGTCAAGCCGCTATACTCCGCCGCTGCCGGATTAAACTCACGCAAGCGGTAGTCACGATCGACCACCGCCAAACCTTCACGCATAGCTTCCACCAATAAAGCCGCCTGACGAAACTGCTCAAGTTGATCTCTGCTTTTCTTTGCCGACTGAGAAGTTTTCTCGAGTACCGTATTTAAATGCAAATAACCAACCGGCACTTCATTTTGCACTATCGGCAATTGGGAAATCTTTTTACCTGATAAGACAGCAGCCGCCTCCTCAAGCGGCGTATCGGGAAAAGCTACCAGCAGTTTTTGCCTTGGCGTCATTATTTGCTCCGCACTAAAATTTAGCTTGCCTTCCGCCAACGCCTTGCGCAAATCCATCCCTGCAACCAAACCCAGCAGTTTATTATCCTCAGCGACAACAAGCACATGGGAAGAATTTTTAGCCACCATAACCTGCGCAAGCTGTGTCAAGCTTGCGCTTGCCGTCACAAGCGGAAGGTCTGTAATCATAATCTCTTTTGCCTGCATACTGCTGCCTCCTGTGCTGTCAAGGGGAGAAGTGCCCTCACCCTAGCCCTCTCCCAGAGGGAGAGGGGAAAAGTAAAAGATAGCGATAACCTTTGCGCTCCCTTTGACCAAAGTTTGGAATTCGACGCCAAAAGACAATTAACCTGCCGGCAAAAATAGACAAACAAATATTTTCTCTCTTAACCTCTTTTCTGCCTGCTGACTGACTAATTTAGGGCGGCGTTTCACTGATTCTCACTCTTCCCGTCACCGGTGTGACAATAATATAGCGTCGCCTGCCGCCTGCGTCGCGTAAAATCAAGTGACCACCTCGATTAGGCGCACCGGTATAGCGAAAATATACTGTGGGACGGTTGTCAAACCGCGGGAAATTTATGCCGCTAAAAACAACTCCAGCGGGCAGATTGACCCACTCTCTGCCAGTCGGCAACTCCAAGCGATAGCGGCCGCTAAACTCAAAAAATACCACAAAACATACTTTGCCTGTAGCCATCGCTGTTTGACGCGCCTCTCTAATCCGCGCCGCCATCTCTTGTGACGCAGCGCGCAGCGGCCATTGACCAAGGGAACGCATCACAGGAACGGCTATCGCAGTTAAAATTGCCAAAAGCAGAAAGACAATCAGTAATTCAGTCAGAACAACTCCTTGACGCCGTCTCTCCATAGTTTCACCTTCTTGTTTCACCTTCTTATTCTTGTCTCCAACCACTCGAGCGCATAGGTCGGACTAATCGCAAGCAATTCCGCCGGCGCCAGACTAAGCCAAGGCAGCGCGGCGCGGTGGCAGTAGAGCAGCGACACCCCCTGAAGTTCTACCTCCGGCGCGAGCAAGACACCACGAAACGACAGACAATCCCCTAAAACCGTAATCCGCTCAAGACTATAAAAAAGCAGACTCTGACTCTGCGAAGTATTTGCAATGCCGCACGCTTGCAGCTTAATTTCACCTTGGGCAAACAAAACTACCTGACCGGCCGGCAGACTGCAAAGCAACACATCTCCCGCCACCACCGCAAACAGTTGGCTGCCAAGCCAGCCGCTTAGCTCTAAATCTCCCGGTACATAAAAAATACCTGTCGCCGTATTTTCAAGCCTGTAGCTCCCGTTTGCGCTAAGCGGCACAGGCCAGCCATCTGTTATTGCCTTTGCCGTTAGGCTCTCAAGGTCAGGCCATAACAACCCAGACCCCTCCCGCGGCAGTTTTCGTCCCTGATAATAATAGCTTCCTCCGATTGTTTCGACTCCTTTTACCGTCAGATCACCGCTAATCTTTGTCTCTCCCGCAGCGACCAGAAAATTGTCTGCGTAAACACTGCCTTGCACAGTGGCTCCGGCTGCCTGAAAATTACCGGCAAACACCGCATTGCCTCCGAAAGGAAAGTAACGTGCCTCCGCTCTCGCTTCGCGCCGTTTATCTGCAAACTGACCTTCGGCAGTCAAGAGAAATGCGTACTCTTCCCCCGGGAGCGGAGTAACAGAGCCGCTAAAGCGGGGACTATCCAGTTTTTCTGTCTGCAAGCGGTATCCCTGTATCTCTCTGAAATTGCGGGGCAAACGTGACTTCAGCAGCTCAACTCCTGCTTCGGCGTAATAGAAGGCTCTGTCAGCCTCTGCCAAATGACGGCTGACCCGCAAATCAGAAAAAGCGATCAGAAAAATTGTGCTGCCCAACAAAAGAATCAATAAAGTAGCAACCAACAACAGCAACAGCGCATAACCCCTTTGACCTGTCACCATTCTTTCCCCACATTTCTCGGCGAAACTGCTTTTTGCAATTTCAGGCGCTGCTCGCCTTGAGCTACAATCACTCTTAAATAGAGCAGCTCTCTTGCTCCCAATTCCCCAGCCGGTTCCGCCCAAAAATCTTCAATCCAGCCGGCCAAGGGCACTGCCGTTCCTGTAGGCAAATCAAGCAAAAGCTGTCTTCCAAGCAAATATATTCGATAACGTCTTAACTCCCCTTCCACTCGTTTATAATAGGTAAGCACCCTTCTTTGCTGCTCAAAATTAACTCTGTAAGCATATTGCAGTTCATGACTTAATTCTTCCATAGCAATCCGCCCGTGTTGATGCGCCTCCGCCAAGGAAGCGTTTCGCTCCCAAAACAGACTGCCAAGCGGCAGATAAAGCTGCACCGCCGCCACAACCGAGATAATCAGTGCCATAAATACCAAAATTTCTATTAGCGTAAGCCCCGTCTTCCCATTGTTTCACCTCCCGCCAAATAAGTAATCAACTCGATTTGCTGCCTGCCATCCCGCTCATACCAGGATACATTCGCCGCAATCCTTTTTAAGCCGCTAACCCCCGGCACAGCAGCAGAAACGTTTACAGTCGTTAAAAACTTACCTCCGCCGCTTAACGGCTCACTGGCCATACTTTCGGCACGGTAATAGCCTTGATTGCGTACCGTTTCCATCACCTCCCGGGCAAGAAAAGCTGCTGCCGTATGGCGCCTCGCACGCTCCTGCGTCTCCGCCGCCATGGCAAGCAGGCCTAGCATTGGCACACTCACAAGCAAAAGCACTGCCAAAGCAACAATCAACTCAAGCAGCAAGAAGCCAGCTTCTTCCTTTGATGACATTTTTTCCCTCCAAATTTCGACATCAAAAAACGAAAAAGACACCGACGTTTCCGGTGCCTCGCTTTGCCTGCTATTTATGCAACTAAATGCCGCTTAACCGCAAATACCAACCTAAAATACTTTCGCCCCATACGGTGACAACAAAAGCTGCCAACACCAGAAACGGACCAAAAGGAATCCCATCTTTACGATTTTTTATACGCAGAAGCAAAAGCAGCCCGCCAAGCAGCCCTCCCGTTAAAAAAGCTAAAAATAGCAAGAGCAGCAAATGCCCCCAGCCAAACCAAAAACCAAGCACCGTCACCAGCTTGATGTCGCCACCGCCCATCCCTCCCCGGCTTACCACAGCCAGGAAAAAAAACAGGCCGCCGCCCAGCAGCCCTCCCCACAGCGAAGTCGCCCAGGGAACCGCCGGCGAAACAAAACGCAGCAGCAATGCATAGCCAAAAAGTATCAATACCAAACGATTTGGGATAATCTGATGCTCCAGGTCAATAAAGAAAATCACGAGCAATACAGCGTAGAAAACAGCCTGGAAGAAAAAATCAGGCCAACCGAAACGCAAGAAAAGCGCTGTAAAAACAAGCGCCGTCAAAAACTCCACTGCGGGATAACGCCAGGAGACCGCCGAGCCGCAGCCGCGGCAGCGGCCGGACTGCAAGAAATAGCTTAACACCGGAATCAGCTCGACCGGCCTTAACCGCCGACCGCAAGCCGGACAAGCTGAAGGAGGGAAAACTACCGACTCGCCACGCGGAATGCGGTAAATGCAGACATTAAGAAAAGAACCGATGAAAAGGCTGACAACAAAGACCAGCCACCACATTACCGCAACACCCTTTCCAATTCCGCTAGATTTACACTGCGTGACATAGCTTCGTCACGAGTTATCAAGCCTCTAAGACACAAATCTGCCAAAGAACTATCCATTGTTTGCATGCCAAAACTACGCCCCGTCTGCATAGCCGTATACAACTGGTGCTGTTTCCCTTCGCGCACCATATTGGCAACCGCAGGCGTATTTAAAAGAATTTCCAGCGCCGCCACTCTTCCTTTGCCGTCGGCACGCGGCAGCAATTGTTGTGAAATTACCCCTTTCAAAGTATCAGCCAACTGCCGACGCACAAAATCACGCACAGTCTCCGGGAACACATCGACAATTCGCTGTACCGCGAGAGGCGCAGTCTGGGTATGCAGGGTGGAAAAAACCAAATGACCGGTTTCCGCCGCCGTTATGGCAATACTGACACTTTCCAAATCTCGCATCTCCCCAATCAAAATCACGTCAGGGTCATGCCGCAGCATATTACGCAATGAATCGCCGAAAGAATGTGTATCGCTGCCAATCTCCCTTTGCCGAACAATAGCAGTTTGATGAGTATGCAAAAACTCGATTGGATTTTCAACAGTTACGATATTAACTGCACGTTCTTCGTTAATCAGATTAATCATTGAAGCCAAAGTGGTGCTCTTGCCGCTGCCGGTAGGTCCGGTTACGAGCACAAGTCCCCGAGGCAAACGAGTTAATTCTTTAACAACCTCCGGCAAACCTAGGTCGGCAATTTTGGGAATCTGCCAGCTTACTGCCCGCATAACCACATCAATTGAACCGCGCTGTTTAATTGCACTGCCCCTGAAACGGCTCAGCCCTGCGATAGCATAAGAGAAATCCAATTCCCATTTTTCTTCGAAGACATCCTTCTGCCGCTCGTCAATAATCGCATATAATAAATCTTTAATATCGTGTTGGTTTAACACCGGCAAATCAAGAGACTGTAACTCTCCGAATACCCGCACAACCGGCGGTTTGCCCACCGTCAAATGCAAATCAGACCCTTTGAGTTCCACCGTACGCAGCAAAATCTCATTGAAATTAAACTTCATCAGACTATCACCCTCAATACTTCCTCAATAGATGTAAAACCCTGTTTTGCCTTCATCAATCCGTCCTGCCTCATAGTCTGCATCCCTTGGGCTACAGCCATGCGCTGAATCTCACTTGAGGACTTCTGTTCAAGCGCCAAACGCTGAATCTCTTCAGTTACCACCAGCAGCTCATAAATACCGATCCGGCCGGAATAACCAGTGCCGCTGCAACGCATGCAACCGCCGCTTTTTGGTCTATGCAACTTGACCGTTTCTTCCTGTGGGTTAAGCGGAAAACCGGCTATCGCCTCAGCCATTTCCCGGGTAATGTGATAAGGCTCCTTGCACTGCTGGCACAATAGCCTCGCAAGCCGCTGTGCCATAATTCCTACAACCGAAGAAGCAGTAAGATATGGCTCCACTCCCATCTCCGTCAGGCGGCTGATCGCACCGGCCGCATCATTAGTGTGGAGCGTGGTAAACACCATATGCCCGGTCAGCGCCGCCTCAATCGCAATACGCGCCGTTTCCCTGTCTCGGATCTCACCTACCATGACTATATCCGGGTCACTGCGCAAGATGGAACGCAACCCTGAAGCAAAAGTCAGTCCAGCCTTGGGATTGATCTGCACCTGATTAATCCCTTCCATCCGGTATTCGACAGGGTCTTCCACAGTAATCACATTTTTAGCCTTCCGATCCACCGCGTTTAGACTGGCATAAAGAGTGGTACTTTTTCCACTGCCTGTAGGTCCTGTCACCGGAATAAAACCATAGGGCAGACTGACAAGCTTTTTATAAGCTGCCAGAATATTTGGCGCGACCCCAAGCTCTTCCAAAGTTATCGTTCGCTCGGTTCTCTCTAATAAGCGCAAAGTCAACCGTTCTCCAAAGCTTGCAGGCAGCGATGCTACCCGCACATCGACAGTCTTGCCTTCAATTTTTACCGACATCCGGCCATCTTGGGGAATACGCCTCTCGGCAATGTTCATCTTCGCCATTATTTTAAAGCGAGAGACGAGCGAACCGTGCAGCTGCCTGGGCGGACTCATCACATCATGCAGGACACCGTCAATCCGAAAACGTACCCGTAGCGTCTTTTCATACACTTCAATATGGACATCACTGACTTTTTGCATCACCGCCTGCGTCAAAATAACATTGGCCAATTGCACCGCCGGCCGTTCTGTTCCTTCTTCAGCAGTTACCGTGGCTGCGTCATCCGCCTCGGCTACCGGCTTATCATCACGCGCATGCTCGACATTTAAACTGGACTGACTATAATTTTTAATCGCTGCATCAAGCTCGCTGTCTATTACTACCACCGGCTGTATATTGTAACCTGTCAGAACCCGCAGGTCATCTAACGCCAGAATATCAAGCGGCTGCTGCATAGCCACTAGTAGTTTGCCATCAGGAGTAAACGCAAGAGGCAAAGCTCGATAACGCCTGGCTGCTTCAGGTGAAACAGTCAGCATAGCTGCGGGATCAAGCTGGAAAGCCTCCAGCGAAAGAAACTGCACCCCAGCCCGCTCCGCCACTATCCTGGCCACATCCTCCTCGGTGCAGTACTCCAGTCTGACTAAAATCCGCCCAAGCAAACCCTTTTCACCTTTTTTCAAATCACGATGCCGTAGTGCCTCATCCAACTGTTCTTGCGTGATAATCCCCTCTTGGATCAGCCGCCTTCCAAGCAACTCCTGCATATTTTCTCTCATTATCCAGCCTCTCCCCGCCGAGTAAATCCCCTCTTGCTGCCTATTCCTTTCTCTTTCCTTAAACTTACCCCCTCTCTCTCCGCTACTTTTCCCCTCTCCCTCCGCTACTTTTCCCCTCTACCTCTGGGAGAGGGTTAGGGTGAGGGCACCGCTGAAAAACGCAACCCCACAAGCACTCCGCCCGCATGTCTGCGCTCCAGACTTACTTGCACTCCCGCCTGGCGACCAAGCCCTTCCCCTGCCGCCAAGCGCTGAACAAATTGGCTCAACAACCCAAAATCTTGACCGTTTACCGTCAGGCGCACAGCATGTTCCCTCCCCACCTGCTGCAGCACTATCTCCCGCTCCGCCTCAAAGCGCAGCTCCTGCCCGTCAGCCACATTGCTGCGCAAAACCCGCCGTCCGTCGGCAAATACATCAAGCCAGCATCTGTCAACAGTTTCAAGCAAAATAAGCAAACCTTCCGGCAGACGATCATCATTCTCCTCATTGCCCGGCGGCACCGGTTCAGGTATTACAGGCTCCGGCTCAGTCGGTTGCGGCACTGCCGGCTCCGCTTGCCGCGACGCCGGCAAAAACGGATCACGTCCTGTCCTGTCAACAGAACCGCTTATTTTCTGCCTGGCAGAAGGAGCGGCAACGCCAAACGGATCACGTCCCGGCACAACAGGCACCAAAATTTCCGGCGCTTCTTCCACCGGCACAGGCAATTCATCAGCTGCTGTTTCCGGCAACGGTAGCACCACCTCCCCGCAACCAACAGACAAAAGCAGCAGAAATATCAATAATTTTGCCAATCCTTTTCTTTTCATCAGCACTCCTACTCTGCCGCATAAAAAGCGCTGGCGCGCATATTTACCGTCATACCCTCTGTCCCCTGGGACAAGACTAATTCGTCTATGCGTATTGCTCTTTCATAGAGCAACAAATAATCAAGGAAATTCATCAGTTGATGATAACTGCCTTCGAATAAAAGCTGCATAGGCATTTCTACCAAGCCTTCAACGCCTTCAACATCCACTTGCTCAACAAAACGTATTTGAGCAAAATTCATCTCCGCTAAATCTGCTCCCGCCTGCAAATCAAGCAACAAATCTTCCACCCGCGCTGAGGCAGGCAGCAACTGCTCGACAACTTCCCAATCTGCAGTCAACTGTGCACCCTGCCTTTCGAGTGCCTGCAAAGCAATTAACCTGTTTCTCGCGGCAGACAACATTTGCTCTTCTTCCAGCAATCTGCGCCGCTCAAGATGCAAGCCATTCCACTGATTAAAAGCTAAAAAAAACCCGGCCAAAAGCAAGAGAGCAAGGGCGGGCACCATTAAACTAACCTGTTTCTTCAGCAAAGCTACTCACCTCTTCCTTGCGGCGGCGCATATTCATCTCCCGCAGCCAACACGGCTCTGATTTCGAAACGAACCAAGGTTGCCGCATCAAGCGACTCTTCCGCAGAAAAAACAAGGCGCACATTACTCACTCCGGAAATTTTCGCCAATTCGGCAAGCCAGTTGGCCACGGCAGGATGATCAAAAGTCAAACCTTGCAAAAGCAGCTCGCCGCTTTGCGTCATCATTAAATTAGTAAGCCAGACATTGCGTGGAATATGACTCCCCAGAGCAGCCAAAAGGTCGCGCCAGGCAAGCGGTGAGCCCATAGCTTTTTTTAATAACTCTTTCTGTCTCTCGATCCGTTTCTGTAATTGCTGATAAGGTTCATAGGCTGCCGCCTCCAACTCTACCGTTACCCTCTCTTGCGCTTTATCAGCAAGCTGCCACCTTACCTGCAGTGTCAGAGTATATAGTAAGCCAAAGACTGCAAACAGCAACAGAGTCGCCGCACCGGCTAATCTAATTAGCTTTGCCTTCCGCTCGTTAATTCTCATCTCAGCCAGCATCTCTGCGGGCAGCAAGTTTACTTTAATCATTTGCCTAGTTCCATTCCGCGCAGAGCAAGACCAATGCTCACGGCAAATTCAGCCCCGCTTACTGCAAATTTTGATTGTCCGTCCTTAAAATTAGCTAGAGGTTGCGCCACTTCCACCGCCACCTCCAGCGTGTCTTGAAGTAAAACAGCAAGCCCCGCTGCCCGGGCACCTATACCGCTAAGCAAAATTTTACTTACAGAACTAAGACTTTCCTGTTTGATGTAATAACTAATGGAAGTGCGGATTTCGGAGGCAACAGACTGGATCCACCGGTCAAACTCTTGTTCATCGCTCCCTTTTTCCAACGTAGCCGCTACCTGCCTATGATACTCTTCCTCTTCCATCACAAGCCCTAGGCTACTTTGAAACTGGCTCAAGCCTACCGGCATCACCCTTGCAAAACGCGGCATGCCATCGACAGCCAATAAAACACTGCCTAAACCCATCGACAAATCCACCAGCACAACAGTCCCCACCAGCTTCTCAGACGGCACAACTCTCATCGTAGCAAGCGGCGCCAGATCTACCACCCTCGGCAGCAGCCTGCTCATTTTTAAAGCGGCAAGGCTTGGTTCCAATTGTGCTTTGCGAGCCGCCACAAGCAGCAGCTCATACTGCGGTCCATCCTCTCCGTCCACCTCTCCAACAAGCGCCAAGTCCAAGAGCATCTGAGCAGGAGGGATGGGAATATATTCTCCCGCCTGCAGCTTAACGGCCTGATCCAGCTTATTCTTTGGCACCTTGGGAAAATTAATCAGCCTGATAATCACGCTCTGGTTAAACATCCCCAGCACCACATTGCGGCTGCTAAATTTTGCTTGAGACCATAACTTATTTAAAGCTTCACTCACAGTTGCCACTTCCTGCACAACTCCGTCAACTACCGCCGTCTTCGGAATCAACACCTGTGCCGCAGCAGTCACTTTCAGACTACCGCTTTTGCCCCGTATTTCAGCCGCGCGAATAAAACCGGTATCAAACTCCAAGCCTATGCTTCCGCCGCCGGCAAACAATATAACCTGTCCCCCTATCTTACCGCCTAAAATCTTTTTCCATCTCTTTTAGACTTTTATGTAAAACCCGCGACACTTGCCGCTGACTGATTCCCAATTTCTCCGCCGCCTCAACCTGCGTTAAGTCACGATAAAATAGAAAATAGATTACTTTTTGCTGTAATTTGCTTAATTTCTTTAGAGCCTGTTGCAAGACAAGCCGATCCTCAATCGGCAGTCTAAAAGTTTCATGCTTTTCTGTGCGAATTTTACTCAAATCCACTTCGTCAAAAGCAACCAAACCTGCCCGCATTGCCTGCAGCACTCCTTCTTTACGTACATTTAACGCTGCCGCAATTTCCTCAATACCAGGTAACGACTCCGTCTCCTTCAGTATTTGCTCCACATAATGGTCTACCTTAAACTGTAACTCTACGATACATCCCGGCCGGTAATATGCCGCTTCCTTACGCACAAAATGTCTGATTTCCCCCATCACGCAATGAGCGGCGTAAGTACTAAAAGCAGCGCCAATCTCCGGGTCATAGCGACGCACTGCTTTAAGCAGCCCCTCCATACCTGCTTGAAGCGCATCATCACAAATGTTTCCTGTATAAATCCGCACAAAATGGCTGACTAACCGCCGACCGGCAACAACCACCTCCGCCAAATCTTCTGCGGAACGAGTTTGGCGATAGCGCAAATACCGCACTTCCAATTCACTTTGCTGCCCAAGACTCATAGTATCAAAACTCCTCCGGCTTATCCCCTCTCTCTCTACATCTACATCTATATCTCCCTCGCCTCGCCTCCCCTCTCCCTCTCCCTCTACTTCCCTCTCCCTCTCCCTCTACTTCCCTCTCCCTCTCCCTCTACTTCCCTCTCCCTCTGGGAGAGGGCTAGGGTGAGGGCGATGAGGGCGATGATGGCGGTGATAGCTAGAGCCAGGGTTAGGGCGGTGATGACTAGGGTGAGGGCAAGGTGCAGGTTTGACCCCCTCTCCCTCTAAAGCTGGGTAATCACAGTGAAAATCGGCAAGTAAAGCGCCAGCACCATTACGCCCACAATTCCACCAACAAAAATTATCATCAGCGGTTCAATCAAAGAGGTTAGCCCCTTAGACATAGTAGCCACTTCCTGCTCGTAAAACTCAGCAATCCCCGTTAAAAGCGACGGCAAATCCCCCGTCTCTTCTCCCACGGCAATCATCAGCGTAACTGTGGGCGGAAAAATCTTACTCTCTTTTAATGGCTCTGCTATACTCTGTCCTTCCTGGATTTTCTCGCCCGCCCTCTTTACAGCTTCCGCCACTAAGGTGCTTCCTGTCGCTGGTCCTGCCGTCTCCAATGCCTGCAGCACCGGAATACCGCCGGACAAAAGCGTAGCTAAAGTACGGGAAAATCTTGCAACTATTGTCTTTTGCACTAAAACGCCAAAGATCGGCACCTTAAATTTTGCTATATCCCAAACCTTTTTACCAGATTCACTGGCCAAATAATACTTAACAGCTAAAAAGGCAACGAAACCCGACATAATATAGAGATACCAAAAAGTGCGCAGCGAATCACTTAAAAGCACAATCAGCCTGGTTAGAAAAGGAAGCTGCACTCCTTCCGGGTAAAAGCCCAAAAATACCGGCACGATAAAAATAAGCATCACCGTTAACACCAGCACGGCGAAAATAAGCACTACAGCGGGATAGAACATAGCCGTCCTGATATTGTCCCTGAGAATTTTTTCACTCTCCAATTGCTGAGAGAGACGCAGCAACACATTTTCCAATGTACCACCGACTTCGCCAGACTTGATTAAATCACAATACATCTCACTAAAAACCTCGGGATGACTGCGCAGAGACTCGGAAAAGCTCCCTCCCCCCTCCACATTAGCTGATATTTCAAGCAAAGCTTTGCGTAGAGTCAGGTTGGCAGTCTGCTCACCCAAAGCAGTAAGGCAACGGGTCAAAGGAATTCCCGCACTCAACATGGATGCCATCTGCCTGCTAAAAAGAGCCAGTTCACCCGAACCAACCTTTTTTTTCAAGGCTAGCGCCTGCTGCAATCCGGAAACTTTTGCTTCCTTCAGTTCAAGCGGCGTAAAACCTTGTCGCTTTAAACGGGCGGCCGCCAGAAACTCATTTTCCGCTTCCAACTTGCCGCTGGTCAAAACGCCTCTCTGATTGAGTACCTGATAAGCATACAAAGGCATTTAGCATCACCTCCATCCTTCCCGCACGCAGACCCTTCCGATTTACAATAATTCTCTGCAGAGCGCTAATTTCCTGCACCGTCTTACATTAAATTGTCATATTTGCATGAAATTTGCTTTCCACTGTCTAAAACACTAATTGCGCGGTATAACCCTAATTGAGAAGCAAACTCTGCCTGTCAATACATTCAAAGGAGGTAGTAAAAATGTTTAAACTTATCCAAAAAGCAAAAAGGAACGAAAAAGGCTTCACGTTGGTTGAACTGATGGTGGTAGTCATTATTATCGGAGTGCTTGTGGCTATTGCGGTGCCTATTTTTGGTACTGTCACAAGAAATGCGGCAAACCAAGCACACCAGGCAAACATCAGAACATTAGCTGGTGCGGCAAGCATGCACATTGCAGCTGCAGGCAGACCTGCTGCAGAGCTTATTCTTACAGGAAGCGCTTGGGATCCTGCTAACCCTCCATCACCCACTAACAATCCACTAATGCAGTATCTGCAATCATGGCCTACTGTTCCTGCTGATGCGCATGGACCTCTTCCCACTGGCTTCCCTGTAGCAATTGATGGCGCTGGCGAAGCGAACTCCGCTAACGCAAACGGAACGTACACTGTGGTAATAGCACCCACCGGAGCGATTAGCATTAGAATCGCTGACTAGAGGAAAGGGGACAGGTGATTTGTCCCACTCAATTTAAAGGAAACACGGGCAGAAGCAATGAGGACTATTTTCTTGCTTCCTCTCCGAAACCAACTTACTGCGCATACCTCCTGCCACGCTCATGGCAGGAGGTATTATTTTTGGTACGGTTCAATTTATTCATGAATAAAGGAGTTTGCGGCCTTCATGTTTTTCAGAAATATGTAGGGGATTAATCATTTTTTGCTGTTGGCCAAAATATTTTTTATCTCACTTAGCAGAAGGCGTTTTCGCGTAAAGTCGATGTCAAAATTGCTACCTATCGCATCGGAAATTTCGCTTCTGTAATCAAACATGTAGAGATTGTCCTGCTCATGGGAGCAGGCAATAAGGCGGTTTGAAACCTCACCTGAATGCGCCAGGAACCCGAAGACCGATGAACCTGTCCAATTCCCTGCCACACACTACCCCACCTTCCGGGCAGGCAAGACACCGAAAGTCAAAGTTGCTTCCTATAACAAAAACTCCCCATAATACAGCCGGATGAATCAATTTATCACCCGCCATTTTAAAAGAATGGCGTGCTAGTTCCTTGGAATCTTTAGTCGGTTTCATGTAAAAATAACTGTTCATTTGCCTATTTTTGTAATATAATTAGTATGGGGATAGTTGTGTGCTTTGGGAGGTGACTGTTTTGAACTTGCGAAACGATGAAAGAGGACTTGCCTTGCCTTTAGTTTTGACAGTCATGGTTGTGGCTACTCTTTTAAGTAGCGTCCTGTGGCAATATAGTATGACTGACATTAAACAAGCGTCAAGAAAGCAGCAAAAAATGCAAGCACACTATATCGCCCGGTCAGGGGCAGAGGCTATTGCTCAGCATCTAATTGAACGCCCGCAAGCTGCTTCGCAGCTAGTGGCGTCCACTTCACAGACAAACCCTGCCACATCACAGGTGGGGAGCGGACATTTTCAGGCATTTGTGCGGCACGACCCTGCAAATCGCAATGTTATCCAGATTGTCTCAAATGGATTTAACGACGATGTCACTTCTCAGGTGACACTGAATCTGTTGCGCCAGCAAAGCAACATTCAAGTTTTTCACAGAGCAATAGAGCAGGCATCTCCTCACACTCTTGATTTGAGAGGAATGACTGTAATCGGCGATGTGGGTTCTGCCAGAGAAATTATTATCAATCCCAGGCGGTTTGCGGGAACAACGTATCCCTGGCAGACCGACGCAACTTATCCTGATGCGATTCTTCCCTCACTTACTACCGGCACAGTGGCCCAGCAGGGTAGTGACTTGATTGTGGACCCAAATTTCTTTTATCCAAGTATTGGTCCACACAACACCGGGGACATTGTTTTTAAGACAGGGACTCCGGGTGAAACTGTGCAAGTAGTTGTTGACACGCTGGATGCCGGCCGGAATATTATTTTGCAAGGCGGCGGGAGGCTTGAGTTATTCGTAACCCACAGCGCAACTGTGCGGACAGGCAACAAAAAAACGGTAAACAGGCCGGGCAATGAAAGCAACCTCGTTGTCTACTTAATGGATGGTGCCAGCCTTACATTGCAGGCCAACGTTGAATTTTATGGTTATATCTATGGCCCCAAAGCTACAGTTAATGTGCAAAGCGGCCTGACAACAATCATTGGCAGCGTTATCGCGGGTAGCTTAAATAGATTAAATGGTGCCGGGGGACCAAACGGCAACATTATTCATGTGCCCCCGCCCAGCGGCGCAAACATCTTAAGTTCTGTTTTCGGCTACATCAGAGGTTATTGGAGCAATTAAAACCAGCAGTCTGAGGTGTGTTATGTCAAACAAAAAAACAACACTGTCCGGCGAGGGCGGTTTTAGCCTGGTAGAACTGTTAATTGCCTTGGCTGTCCTCTCAATTGCTATCTTTGCGCTTACCGGCCTGTTTACCGGCAGTTACTCAAATATCTTTGCCGCTGGCCGCAAAAGCCAGGCTATTTTCCGAGCACAAGAAGCTATGGAAAGCAGACTTAATATCCCTCCTACTGATACCCAGGGTTTCACGATCAACATTCCTAACTCTCCGCCTATTACAGTCCAAGGCCAACTGGTTAGCATTGAAATAGAGGGACAGAATGCGTTTCTCACAACTTATATTCCAAAGCAGTAGCGGCAGGCTTTTACTTTGTCACAGGTGTCCGGGCAATTGCGGCCACAAGCGAACATTCCTGGAAGGGGTGAATAATATGCGCATAAAAGAGCAAGCTGGCCTGAGTCTGCTTGAGTTGATGGTCGCGCTGTCCCTTTTAAGCCTCGTGTTAGCTATTGCATACGGCTTTTATTCGTTTAGCGGCGACACTATTTCCTTAGGAGAACAGCAATCCAATTTGCAGCAAACTGTCAACTTAGCTGCTGATTTTATCACAAACGAGCTCCGATACGCAACGGGGATGACGATTATTAACAGCACTGAGATAGCCTCTATTCCTGATGCAGCGCAGATCGGAGCGGATAATTATTATATGTTTATCAACAGCAACAGCAAAATAGAGTTACGTCAGCGAAACGCGAGCAAAGTGCTTTTTGATCCTGCCCAGTTTGGGATAAACTTTGATTCACTGGTTTTTACTAAGGTCACAGATAAAACTTTGGGCTTAACCGTTAGCGCGAGCCGCAAAAATGACGCCAACAGAACGTTCGTTATTGACACAAAGATACTCGCTGAAAATATGAACCTGAGCACTGAATCAATTGGCGGGCATAATAGCGGTGCCGGAGTGCATTTCAGCAAGGGCATCACGTATACGCCCCCCGCTTTCACAAACACTTCTGTCCTTGTATCACCGAACTTAGTAACGACTTCACCAACATTTGACAGGACGTTTGAGTTAACGCTGACAGCTTCACAATTTAATTCCCCGCTGCAAACACACCAGTTTTCTTTGGCAAATGACTTTAGCGGACTAACAATCGCGAATGTAACACGCATTAGTGACCAGCAGGCATCCGTTCGCGTTTCCGGCAACCTTGTCCATAGCTATGGAATCGGCATAATTAATATCGCTGGAAGTGCCCTGACTACTGGAAGCCCCTTGATAGCAGGCGTAATTATTGAGTCGAATGTGCGCCGGCTGACAATGGCGGTTCATCCGCCAAACAGAGGTACTGTTACGCCGGCGTCTGGCACACATAACTACACACTTAATGAGCATGGAATAGCTACTGTCGCCATTTCTGCCACACCATCCTCACCATGGCAGTTCCGTCACTGGTTGATTAACGGCATACCGTTTTCCGATGCCAACAGAACCTTGGAAATGGAGAATCATACTACAGCAACAGCCGTATTCATGATCCCTTTAGCACAAATCAGAGGCGGTAATTATGTTCGCCATAATGGGATTAATTACCTTAAGCTAACTGGCTCAAACAATCTGGTCTTGCAAACCACCGCCTCCCAAACAGCAGTTACTTGGTCAAATATACAGCACAGAGACCGCTTGCCACTGCGCAGTGAACTTGAGAGAGACTCCTGGACGGATGCCATAAGAGATATTGCTACTTCTTCTTACTGGACCCGTACTCCTTGGGGTCAAAACCATATGGAGTCTGTCGAAAGTAATGGCGCATTTGGTAGGCTACATACAAACAATGCCTCCGGCGCTGTTTTTTTAACAAAAGATTTAGGCTCTGGTTTATTTGCCACTGAGGGCAGCGGTACTGCTAATGATCCATTTATCCTCTTCGCTCATTAAAAGGGACAAGGGGACAGGTGATTTGTCCCACTCAATTAGAGGAAAGCGCGGCGACGCTTAAAAGCACATACATTACTTATTAATGCTGGATAGTCAAGCAAATCAGCACTTCTTTTGATTCATGCAAAGCGACCAAGAAGAAAAATTCAGGCAGACCCTATCCACCGTTGCTCTTGTCAATCAGAACCCTGCGCCGCCTCCTTCGGCGTTTCTGGTGCAGCGGGCAGCGGCTCTCTAAGGTTAGTTGGTCTGCCAGGAATTGTCCTTGCCAGCACCAGATCGAGCTTTGCCCGGAATTCCTCCGGGATTGGATACCCACCAGAGTTGTTGCCTCTTTCTGACAGGACAGAGAAGTTGACAACCTTACCCCTCTGTTGCAGGGGAGGGTCTCCCCAGTTCACTGCATTATCTTTGTTACCATACCGTTCCCTTTACGCCGAGAGATTCTTCGGTGCTGCTTCCAAGTTCTTTGCACCTTCCATGGTCTTCGCCCATATCCCCAAGGCTCGACTTCTCCTTTTCCCTCTTGCGAGGCCTTTTTGTCGACGCGGCAGGATTCACTTAATGTTGCGGTCTGGTAACTTGCTCGCCCTGTCTCTGACAGGTACTTTTGTCGATACGCTTCTACGCACGGATTTCTCCCTACATAGGTATCCTAGCTATGGGGCGTCTTGGCACTTACCCCAACCGGACTTGCACCGGCAAGATAACACGTGCTTATCTGGGCACGCAGGACATAAAAAGAGACCACAAGACCTCCGAAGAGTTCATCCTGTGGCTTGAGGACAGCAGAAAATAAAATGTCCCACCCTGGTTCGCATTGTTAAGAGGCGTGGTGGGCTCTGTTTGCACCTTATCATACAGATAATCAGACGTTCAGTCAACCCGCGTTATGTAGTAATGTTATACGTTATCGGCCTTCCCGGCCATGTCCTTCAGCGCATGTGTAACCCTCTCCCAAGTGATATCAGCGGCGTAGCTGTATTTCTTCTGATACCGCTGCCACAGGCTGACCATGACGGTGCTGGCTGTAACGGTCTGAACAACCTCGTCCAGGGCTGCCATTTGTTTTACGGTATTCCGCATTTCGACCGTCTTTTTCAATGCCGCGCGGAAAATAGTTTCGTCAACGACCTGAGTGGTGGTCAGGACATAAATATCGTAGAAGTCCCTCATCCGGGTGTTGGCGATGCCCCGCGTGATCACGGTTTCAAACTTTTCAGCCAGAACAGTTTCCAGATTGTATGCCATAATGCTGATCGTCCTATCCTCGAACATCAGCTTAAAGCTGTACTCAATCTCCCTCGGAGTGACAAAATCCCCGGTGGTGATGTCCATTTTCAGCGTTTGCCGCGTCTTGTCCATGACAGCTTTAATGGATACCCGGTATCCTGGATAGTCTGCTTCCTCGCGGATTTCCTCAATATCCCGCAGCGTGAAGGTAACGCTGTCATCAACGTCAACGTTCAGAATATCTTGGACAATATCGGCAACCTCAGATTCACTTAATACTTGGCCTTTGATAGTGGCATCCAAATCCATCGTAGTGCGGGTATCTATGCCGACCATCGCCGCAATCAGCATACCACCCTTTAGAATAAAACTATTCTGGTATTTTGACAGGGCCACTCTCTCTAAAAGCCGTTCCAGCATGAAGTTGCGCAGGATGACTTCTGCTTCCACGTTTTTCAGCTTAGACAGATTGCGTACCAGCGCTATTAACTGATTTGATGTTTTCATAGAAGTACCTCCAGATAACTTCGGAGCGGTTTTGTAATGCGGAAGGTTTCCGCCATCTGCATCAGCACGTTAAGTTTCTTATCGCTTCTCCTTGCATAGCGCTTTACAGCGTCGATCACAACGGCGATGTCCATCTGGCTCCGGCTGCGGATGCAGTCACAGATTGTCCGCTCCAAGCCGTAAGCGGTCACCTTATGCCCGAACATCGTTTCCATCTGAACCGTACCCAGTTCGTGGAGTTCACGTTTGACAGTGAAAATGGTAAAACCCTCCTCCCGCAGCTTATTCGCATTATATCCTGTCGGCACAGTCACAGTATAATTGATTGGATCGCGGTCGGTGAGATCATGGAGGAACAACGCCGTTTCATGGGAGTAGATCAACTTCGGCCGCCTAAGCTGGGCAATATACATCTTGTCAGGAATGTCCTCGGGTGAAATGTATACACCATGTCCCGCCCGTTCCAGATTGCCGGAAACCACAAGCAGACGTAGCCGCTCATTTGAAAAACCGGCGTCATTTGCCTGTGCGGTTGTGACTGTACCACCGTTTTGCTGTAAAAGGATTTGCAGTTCACTTGGCAGTGGCACAACATCAGCCCCCTCTAATTTGATTTTTATGCTCATATTATAAACTATACTTGCACATAAATCAAGAAGGTTGATAGATTTATACTATCGTTCTGGTAGCTATCAAAGCCACATGATTACATTTTGATAGCTACGACAACCATAGATTTTACCATATTATGGCTTGTCCGAATTGCTGAAAAGCCCGTGGTTACGGGGTTTTTACATAATGCATACAATGCAAAATAGCCGGTATCACACGGCTTCACACTGGTTGAACTGATGGTCGTTGTGGTGATTATTGGGGTGCTCGTGGCGATTGCGGTGCCGATTTACAATTCAGTACAAGCAAATGCAATGGCAAGAGCTGATGAAGCTAACGTTCGCATTTTAAAAGGTGCTGCTGCTCAAATGTTGGCAGAAAACTCACCGTTAGGGAGAGCGTAAATAATTTTGTGTAAATGGGAAATACTACCATAAAAGGAGTTGACCATTTATGCAAAATGAAAGACAAAAATTGATCCGTGAGTTAGCCAAAGAATGTACCTCGGTAGAAGACGTCCATGAGAAACTGCGTGACCTGTTCAAAGGTAAGCGTCAAATAGTACCCACATAGCACTCAGTTCCTCTTTATGGGATACTCTACTTTAAGTAGAGTTCGGCAAAGGGGGATTTTTTGTGACCAAATCAGAGTTGCGAGACTTATGGGCCTCTAGGGTTGCAGAATTTAAGTCAAGCGGGAAGAGTGTACCGGTATGGTGTGTGGCCAACGGTGTCAGCATTCATCAAATGCGGTACTGGCTTCGAAAAGAGCAGACTTCTGCTTCAAAAGCAATTTCTTGGGTGCCGATAGATATTAGCAATGCAGGCCTTCAAGGGTTTTTGTTAGTAAGAGTGGGTCAGGTTGCTGTGGAAGTGAAGCCGGGCTTTGATCCAAAGCTGTTGCTGGATGTTTTGAGAACATTGGCAGTGCTATGATTAACGAAGCAAGCTTAGAACGTGTCTATTTAGCCTGTGGGGATACAGATTTACGCAAATCCATTGACGGATTGGCTGTTTTGGTGAAAGAAGGGTTTCAGTTAGATCCTTTTTCACCCTGTCTTTTTGTGTTTTGCAACCGTAAACGGGATAAACTGAAGATCTTACACTGGGA
>JAGXRV010000050.1 GCA_018335695.1 Clostridium sp. | reverse complement strand
TTGGCTGGGGCGGCTGGACTCGAACCAACGCATGCGGGAGTCAAAGTCCCGTGCCTTACCGACTTGGCTACGCCCCAGTAAAATATGGTGGAGAGGACTGGATTCGAACCAGTGAAGTCTGAGACAACAGATTTACAGTCTGCCCCCTTTGGCCGGCTTGGGTACCTCTCCACAAAAATAGTGCATTTGGAGCCGGCGATGGGACTCGAACCCGCAACCTGCTGATTACAAGTCAGCTGCTCTGCCAATTGAGCTACGCCGGCGTCTCGTTTTGCGACAATATACAGTTTACCACACTTTCAAGGGCGAGTCAACCGCTAAAGTGAGTGTGTTGTAAGCGTATTTTTTTAGCGATAAGTGTGAAATCCTAGAGAAGGAGTCTGTTTAGAGGAGGTTGAAAGCTGTATGAATGAGAACGAATTTACACAAATCTTTGCTGCTTTGCAAGGGGTAGAAGAAGAGCTTGAAAATATAGGTGAGAATCAGGAAAAACGTCAGGATTGTTTAAAACATCTTTTGGAACTCCGCAAACGCATGGATCATTGCGTAGAGCTCTGGTTGCGTTTTGAAGAAAAAATCAATGAAATTCAGGAGAGATTTGATTTTTTGCTGCCGGATGAATTGCCTGAATCCTTTTTACAAGCATATGCAAAGGCGTTGCCGGAAAATATGCTGACACCTGTGTCTCTTGACAGAGGTGTCGGTCAGCCGCTGTTGCTGCATTTTGATAATGAAGCCTGCATCCGCTCATTTAGACGTGGTCTGGGATTTCTGGAGTTGGCTATGATGGATGAGGCGATTGAGGAGTTTGAGGCTGTTATAGAACATGAGCCAGATTTATTGTTGGCTCACCTTTGTCTTGGTGTGGCATATGCTGAACGAAAGATGGCGGATGAAGCTATGCGTGAATTGCGACTTGTTCAGGCGCTTACAGGAGATCCGCAAACGCATGCAATTGTTCACAATGCGCTTGGAAATGTTTATGCAGACGGAGAGCAATATGAGTTAGCTTTGGAAGAGTTCAGCAAAGTAATTGAACTGGATGCTGAGTTTTCAGTAGCCAGATTCAATCTTGGTGCTGTCTATTATAATTTAAAACAGTATGAGAAAAGTATTCTTGCTTTTGAGGAAGTTAAAGTTGACTTTCCTAAAGACTGGGAGGTATATTTTTATCTTGGCAAAGGATACAAAAGGCTGGGAGATGAAGAGCAGTCGCTGGCAAATTTTTTAAAGGCCTCATATCTAGCCCCGCAAGAGGTTTCTGTTTTATATGAGTTGGGAGCTGGTTATGAGGCTTTGGGTGAAACGCGCAAAGCCATGGAATATTTTTATCGTGCAAAAAGACTGTCTCAGTTTGTCGAGCAGGAGAAAGAGAGGATTACTTGAAGAAATTAAGCGCTTGTGCAGGAAAATAAAGCCTGATGCAGAAAAGTGTAAATTTAGGGTTTCTTGCCCTCTAAGTAAAAAGGAGGCATTCTATGAGCACAATCCGCAATCCAAATTTAGCTCCGGAAGGAAAATTAAAAATTGATTGGGTTAGTCGACATATGCCTGTTCTAAACGAGCTGGCAAATGATTTTCGTCAAACGAAACCTTTTGCCGGGCTGCGTGTGGCTATTTGCTTGCACTTGGAAGCCAAAACTGCCTATATGGCAAAAGTTATTCAGGAAAGCGGCGCCCAGGTTACTATCACAGGCAGTAACCCGTTATCCACCCAGGATGATATTGCTGCCGCCCTTGTGGCTGATGGATTAACGGTTCATGCTTGGCATGATGCTACAGCGGCTGAATATGAGGAACATTTGCACAAAACTTTGCAAAGTGAACCGCATTTAATTATCGATGATGGCGGCGATCTGGTGACTTTACTTCACACGAATTATCAGCAGCTCATTCCCAATGTGCGCGGCGGAGCGGAAGAAACCACAACGGGCTTAGCCAGACTCAGGGCTATGGCTGCTGACGGGGTGTTGAAAATTCCGATGATTGCAGTTAATGACGCTTATTGCAAGTATCTCTTTGATAATCGTTACGGCACCGGACAGTCAGTCTTGGAGGGGATTATTAGGGCTACAAATTTGGTGATAGCAGGGAAGACTGTTGTGGTTATCGGTTATGGCTGGTGCGGCAAAGGGGTTGCTCTGCGGGCCAGAGGTATGGGTGCGCGTGTAATTGTCTGTGAAATTGATCCTATTAAAGCAGTTGAGGCGGTAATGGATGGAAATGCCGTCATGCCTCTGGCAGAAGCTGCCGTTAGCGGCGATATTTTTATTACCGTGACCGGTTGCCGAGACGTTATTACAAAAGAACATTTTAAATTATTAAGAAATGGTGCTATTTTATGTAACGCCGGACATTTTGATATTGAAATTGACAAGCAGAGCTTGGCAGAACTGGCGAGTGGTAAGCGCTTGGCTCGGCGCAACGTGGAAGCGTATGAGTTTGACGGAAAAACAGTCTACCTAATCGCCGAAGGAAGGTTGGTAAACCTGGCTGCGGCTGACGGTCACCCCTCAGAAATTATGGATATGTCTTTTGCTCTCCAGTTGGAAGCGCTTAACTATCTTAACGATAACTACGGTAATTTGACAAATGATGTTCTGCCGCTGCCATCCGCGCTGGACGAAAAAGTTGCACGCTGTAAATTACGTGCACTAGAGATCAGGATTGATACTTTATCGCCTGCGCAAAAGTGTTATCTTTCAAGTTGGAAAGCAGAATAGGGGGAAATTATGACTATACAACTTGCCATTATCGGCGGCACAGGAGTTTATGACCCCAAGATGATGGATGCCATGCAAACAATTGAAGTGGAAACACGCTACGGAAGAGCGCTGTTAACTCAAGGTGAATTCAAAGGAAATAAAATTCTGTTTTTGGCGCGCCACGGGACAGAACACGGCACACCGCCTCATAAAGTTAATTATAGGGCAAACATTGCGGCGTTGGTTAAACTTGGCGTCACTCGCGTTGTGGCTACTGCTGCCGTAGGTTCACTTAATGAGAAGATGCCTCCGGGAACGATGGTTCTTTTGAACCAGTTTCTCGACTTTACAAAGGCAAGAGAAGCTACTTTTTTTTCCGGCGGTGATGCCGGTGTGATACATACTGACTTTACTGAACCGTATTGCGCTGATCTGAACGCGATTTTAGTTGCGGCAGCGAAAAATACAGGTTTAGAAATATTAACAGGTGCCACCTACGTCACGACAGAAGGGCCGCGCTTTGAGACTCCGGCTGAAATAAGAATGTATAAGTTATTGGGCGGTGATCTGGTAGGAATGACAAATGTGCCGGAGGTTGTTTTGGCTAGGGAAGCTGGCTTGTGCTACAGTACAGTGGCTTTGTCGACCAATTTTGCTGCCGGAATTTCCCCCGCGGTATTAACCCATCATGAAGTGCTGGCTGTGATGGCAGAAAATGTTGAGAAAGTCAGGCGCCTTTTGATGGAAGCGATTCCGTCACTGCGCATGGAAAGAGACTGCCGTTGCCGCGAACTGGGCAGCTCAATCCTGATATAGGTGAATCAAATGGATGCAATCCGTTTCGAAAGAAACAAACTGATGTTATTGGACCAGCGATTACTTCCCGCTGAAGCAATTTATTTGGAATATAGTGATTGGCGTACGACCGCAAATGCAATCAAGGAAATGGTGGTGCGCGGAGCTCCTGCTATTGGCGCAGTAGCCGCGTTTGGCATTGCTTTGGCAGCCGATGAACTCAAAGACGCTGATACGTCCGGTTTTTTTGCCGGCTTGACGGTGGCGGCGAAAGGATTAAAGGCTGCACGGCCTACAGCAGTAAATTTGGCTTGGGCAGTTGAGAGGATGTTGGCTGTGGCAAAAAGCCAAAGCGCTTGTTCTCCCGCACAAATAGCAAAAATTTTGCTGGAGGAGGCAGAACAGATTGCTCAGGAAGACCTGCTGGTCAACAAAAAGATTGGCGATTTTGGTGCGGCACTGATCCCTGATAATGCCAGAGTGCTAACTCATTGTAACGCAGGCGCATTGGCTACCGTGGCTTATGGCACTGCGCTTGGCGTTGTTCGTAGTGCTGTGGCGGCCGGAAAGCAAGTCAGTGTCTATGCAGATGAAACTCGTCCTTACCTGCAAGGCTCTAGGCTGACAGCATGGGAATTGAGCCGTGAGAATATTCCTGTAACCATAATTGCCGACAATATGGCAGGTTTTTTAATGAAACAGAAGAAGATTGACCTTGTGATAGTGGGCGCCGATCGCATTGCCGCAAACGGCGATGTTGCAAATAAAATAGGCACCTATTCCTTGGCGGTATTGGCTGCGGCTCATCAGCTGCCGTTTTATGTGGCGGCACCCTTTTCCACGTTTGATTTAACTTTAGAAACCGGTGAGGAAATACCTATTGAGGAAAGATGCGAGACAGAACTAACTCATTTTTACGGCAAAAGAATTGCGCCGGAGGGGGTAGGTTGCTATAATCCCTCTTTTGATGTCACACCTGCAAATTATCTAACGGCTATTATTACTGAAGCCGGAATTATTTATCAACCTTCCACAGAAAAAATTCACTCTTTTTTCAAGGAGGCGGCTGATGACCTCCTCTAGGAAAGAAGTTATTGAGACAACTAAATTGATGTGTCGGGATAATCTGGTGTTTGGTACTTGGGGGAATGTTTCCGTCAGGGAAGGCGAAAACAGGATGTTAATTACGCCAAGCGGCATGGATTACGGTTTGCTAATGCCGGAGGATTTAGTCAGCATTTCATTTGACGGGCAGGTTCTTGAAGGTCTTTGGCAGCCGTCGTCGGAATGGCGCGTCCACGCGGCTATTTTCGCTGGCAGGCCGGACGTGCGAGCCATTGTTCATACCCATAGCGTTTACGCCACCGCTTTTGCCGTGGCGCGCCAGTCTATTCCGCCTGTGGTTGAAGATATGGCTCAGGTGGTGGGCGGCGCTGTGGATGTGGCTGACTATGCATTGCCGGGAACTGAGCAGTTGGCTGAAAACGTCTTATCTGCCTTGGGAGCAAAAAGTGCGGTTATTTTAGCAAGTCATGGCCTTGTGGGAGTGTCTGCCACCTTGGGCGAAGCATTAAAAGTTTGTCAGATTGTGGAGAAAACCGCACAAGCAGTTCTGTTTGCTCGTCAGTTGGGGCTGGTGTATTCTTTGAGCGAAGAAGATATTATAACAATGCGCAGCTTTTATCTTACGTCATATGGTCCAGGCAAGCGGGGGAGGTAAAAAAATGAAGACACTGATACGTGAAGTAACAGTCATCACCATGCAAGACAACAACGAGATTATTCGCGACGCAGATGTGGTGGTGGACGGACAGACTATCTCATATGTCGGCCCGCAGAAATTATGGGAAGAAAATTTTGACCGAGTGATTAGCGGTCGAGACAAACTTTTACTGCCAGGTTTTGTCAATGCCCATGGTCACGCGGCTATGACCTTGTTTCGTTCTTATGCCGATGATCTACCTTTGATGGATTGGCTGCAAAAACGCATCTGGCCGGCGGAAGGCAAGTTGAAACGGGAAGACGTTTATTGGGGTACGATGCTTGCGATTCTTGAAATGATAAAATGTGGCACCACCACTTTTACGGATATGTATTTCTTTATGGACCAGGTCGCGGAAGCAGCGGAAGAAGCAGGAATTAGAGCTGTTTTAGCCAGGGGTCTTATCGGTATCGGAGAGACGGCAGATAAAGGACTTGAAGAAAGTGAACAGTTTATAAAAACTTGGCAGGGTCGGGGACACGGCCGGATTACCACCATGTTGGGTCCTCATGCCCCATATACATGTCCGCCTGAATTTTTGCGGCGCGTCATGCTATTACAAGAGAGTTTGGCAGTGCCGATTCATCTCCATCTTGCGGAAACAAAAGATGAAGTGGAGCGCATTAATCAGGAATATGGTGTTTCTCCCACAATGCTCCTGAAAAATATCGGATTGTTCGAGAGACCAGTCCTGGCAGCCCACTGTGTTCATCTAAGTGAAGAAGATATGGAAATTTTAAAAGAATATAATGTCTGTGTGGCTCACAACCCGGGCAGCAATTTAAAGTTGGGCAGCGGGATTGCGCCAGTACCTGATTTGCTCAGTCGTGGGATAACTGTAGGTCTTGGTACTGATGGTGCAGCCAGTAATAATAACTTGGATATGATCGAAGAGATGCGGCTTGCCGCTTTGATTCATAAGGGTAATCGCATGGATCCTACTGTTGTTTCTGCGCGAAAAGCTTTGGCCATGGCCACCCGAGAAAGCGCTAAAGCGGTTTTTCTGGAAAAGGTGGGTGTTGTCGCGCCGGAGATGAAAGCAGACATAATAATGCTTGACTTACAGCGGCCTCACTTGACGCCTCAACATGACCTAGTGGCTCATTTGGTCTATGCTGCTCAGCCTGCTGACATTGTCATGGTAATGGTAAATGGACAAATAATATCGGAAAAAGGAGAAATGACTACACTAGACGAAGAAAAAATCATTTTTCAGGCGCATCAGCGTGCTTTGCATCTCGTTCAGTAAGAAATAACAGTATAAATTGCATAAATTTTCGTTTGCATAATAATAAACGAAGCCAGGGGAAGTCCCGGGCTTCGTGGCGAAATTATCTGTTCGTTTCTGCTCGCATACGCCGCAATACTTCACCGATTTGATCAAAGAATGCGCTGATTGGCTCACCTCGTTGGATACCGCGGCTGATTTCTTGCAACTGTTTGATAATATCCGGATTGGCGGAGACGTACGCACTAACAATGCGTGGTTGCCGTTCTTCGACAAGTTTAGCAACTTCTCTTTTGATTTCAACTTCATTGCGGGCTGTGTCTCGCTCCAGTGTAATCCCTACCATAGCAAGGTTGGCAATTACTATTGCAACTGCGTTCTCTACACCTTCAACTCTAGTGGCGGCATCAGCAATCTGTTCCGCAAGATCCATTGCCTCAGGCGCCGGTTGTCGCGGTTGGACGTTTAAATCCGGAGCAGGCACGGCAGGTTGTTGTTGAGGAACTTGGATTTCCGGTGCTGGAGCGGGGTCTGGTCGGCGCTCAGGTTCCGGCCGGCGGAAGGGCGGACATCCGCTCGTGAGCAGCGTGGCAATCAGGAGAACGGTTAGGATCAGAATTATACGTTTGTTTTTCATCGTTTCACCTCCTCGTTATGCTGAAGCTAGTTTTTGAATTTGCCTAGTTTCTTATACGTTAATTCTTGTATCGCCGAAATTGACACACTCTATGGCATAAACTATAATTGAAAGAAGTTTTTAAACAACGGGGGGATTGGCTTGCGTATACTTCTAACTAATGATGACGGCATTTTTGCTGAAGGTTTGCATGTCCTAGCCCGAGAAGTCAACAAGATTGCCGAAATTCATGTAGTCGCACCAGACCATGAACAAAGCGCCACAGGCCATGCTATAACCATGCACCGGCCATTACGCGCTGAAAGAGTAAAGTTTTTGCACTCAACAGATTTGCCGGCTTGGGCTGTGAATGGCACACCTGCAGATTGTGTTAAATTGGCAGTAGAGTCTATCTTGCCGCACAGGCCTGACCTGGTTATTTCAGGAATAAACAGAGGCGCTAATCTGGGAACCGATGTGCTTTATTCCGGAACTGTTTCAGCTGCCATCGAAGCGGTAATTCTTGGCATACCTGCTATTGCCGTTAGTCTGACGGAGTATTACGAACCCCGCTTTGAATATGCCGCCGAGTTCGTGGCACGATTGGCTACTGTGCTTTTGAAACAGGGAGCGGCTTGTGACACGCTTTTGAATGTTAACGTTCCCGGTTGCGATCGCGAAAAGGTAGCAGGCGTTGTCATCACCAAGCTTGGTGTTAGGCAATATAAGAATGCTTTTGAAAAAAGGTCTGACCCTCGCGGCAGGAGTTACTATTGGCTGGCAGGAGAACTAGTTGATACAGAGCATGACGAAGGCAGTGACGTGGCAGCCATCAAGCAGTCTAAAATATCTATAACGCCCATTCAACACGATCTTACCAACTATAAACTTATTGAAGGCTTGAAAGAGTGGAGCATTGAACTTTAAACAAGGAGAAGTGGCAAGAATGGAGAACAGAGGCAAACTAGAACTTATGGCAACATTGAAATTAAAAAACAACGAGGAATTTTATCGGGTAGTCGATTTCCTTAACCGGAATCTAAAATCCCATAACCTGATGTTTGGCTTAACGAAAAAGGATAATGAACTAACATTTTCGATTTATGAAGTATAGGGGGTGAATCGTTTGCCCGCTCTGATTAAGCAGGGGCAGAACCGCTACTTGTTGCCTAAGGAAGGGGCAATGAGGGTGGATGCCCTTGTTTTTTTGAATGAAAGGCTGTACGCCGAGCTCAAAAATGGTGGACAAGAACTTCAACAACTCTGCGACGCTGCCGCACTGCCAGGAGTTTTTAGCCCTGTACTTGGCATGCCGGACATTCACGCAGGCTTTGGTTTGCCAATTGGTGGGGTGCTTGCCATGCGAGTTGAAGACGGTGTGGTGTCATCTGGCGCAGTAGGAATGGATATTAACTGTGGCGTACGTCTGCTCTCTACCAATTTGTCCTGTGATGCTTTGGACAAACCAACTATCCGCGCCTTAATGGATGCGGTGGAAAAGAGGGTGCCGACAGGTGTCGGCCGTAAATCCCGTCATAACCACCTCGGTAGGGAAGCGTTGCCAGAGGTCCTGGTAGACGGTGCATTAGCGCTGGTTAAAAGGGGATACGGCAAAATTGACGATCTGGAATGTACGGAAGAAGGTGGGCGGTTTGAAGGTGCAGATCCGGCAGCCGTGACGCCATATGCGCTGCAGAGAGCCGTACAACTTTCTACCCTTGGGGGCGGAAACCATTTTTTAGAATTTGGCACTGTGGATGAAGTGCTGGATAGTGATACTGCTGTCGCTTTTGGTCTGCAAAAAGGAATGTTTACCGTTATGATTCACACCGGCAGTCGCGGGCTTGGACACCAGATTTGCACTGATTATACAGAGATTATGAGAAAGGCCGCAAAGCGCTACGGGATTAACCTTCCTTCAGCCGGATTGGCCAGTTGCCCTATTAATTCAGCCGAAGGACGAAACTATTTGGCGGCCATGGCCTGTGCCGTCAATTTTGCGTTTGCCAATCGTCAGCTTATCACTCACGATATTCGTGAGGCTTTTATCGACATTTTTCGTTCTTCTGTTGAACTTAAAGTGGTTTATGACGTTGCTCACAATATTGCAAAGTTTGAAGAACATTTTGGTCAAAAGTTGCTTGTTCACCGAAAAGGAGCGACAAGAGCGCTGCCACCCAAACATCCGCAGAATTCGAAACAATTCGAGAAGACCGGGCATCCCGCTATTATTCCGGGCAGCATGAATTCACCGTCTTATATTCTAACGGGAAGGGATGCGGTTCGTGAGACATTTTGCTCTGTCAATCATGGAGCAGGCAGAGTGATGTCGCGTTCTTATGCGCGCAAAAACATTAGTGCGGAAGCTTTTTTGTCATCAATAGGCGAAGTGATGCTAAGTACCAGAAATGTGCGTCAGCTGCTTGACGAAGCACCGTCTGCTTACAAAAATATTAGCGAAGTTGTTGCCACTTTAAGCGAAATCGGTCTGACAAACATAGTTGCAAGTCTAAAACCGCTTGCTGTAATCAAAGGAGAGAGTGATGAGTAGTGAAGACTAATCAATTTGTCGCCACAATTGGTCACACGCTGTAAGAAAATAAGATTTTGGTTGTATATTGCCTAACTTCAGCAGAAAATTAGCCCGGCAGAAAACTGCCGGGCTAATTTTTTTAGGTGTGTAGCCAATCATGCCGCAAACCTCCAGGCAGTCTGCTGTGCTGAACTAGCGAGTCTTAATCGGGCGAGCACTTTAAAAGTGCGGTGATATGCTTCCTGACGGCATATTTATATACTGAATATTAGCATCGCTTAACAGTCTATTGCCAAGCGCTGCATACTCGTCTGTAGACATTGTGGTTGCTAATTTACGAATACTTAGTTCTTTTCTACGAGTATTGACAGTCCACGCCAAATATTCATCTTCTGTCATGTCGAGTATTTTCAAAATTATCTCATAGTAAACCATGTTAGCCGCATACTGATCAGGATCGGTGTCTTTAAGGCTCTTAAACCTTTCAAACTCTGATACTGCAAACTCTCTTGCTTTGTATTCACCTACATCATACCCTCTTCTCTGAGCTTCTTGCCAAAGCAACTCTTGGGTAATCATTCTGCCTAATACTTCATTTGCCAGATTTTTTCTCAGATCCTCTTTTCCTAATACAATATTCCGAGCTCTTGCATAATCGATGCCGGGAAACTCATTGCCTTCCAAAACACTTTTTGCAGTGCCGATATATCCTGCAATTCCTAGCTCAATATCCAGCAAGGCCAGCTTATATGATAGGGGCACATCATTTACTTTAACCGCTACTTTGTTTATATCAATAGGTTTAACTTGTTGTATGATTTGCGAGCGATTCTGCCTGACTGCATCAGCAGAGGGATTAATTATTTCTAAGGTAGTAAGTTTGCCAGAGTTTGGATTAGTAAAATGATCAAATCTTGCTAATCCATAGCTGACAGAAAGAAAAATGGCAAGAAATGACGCTACCAAAATATTTATCTTTTTTGATTTCAACAATTTAGTCACTCCTAATGTTTTCAGCCGAGCAATTTGTCAGCAAAACCAGCCATTTACGTCACAGTTGGTGGCGGCAAAAAATCAGATATTCTCCGACATTAGCCTAATCCCGTCTGTACAATGGCGGTAGATTAGGCTATATTATTTGGTGAAGTAAATTATCATCACTAAGTAAAGGACAAAGGATGTGTTTTTATGGCGAAGACTCTAGACCCAACGTTGGCTGCAAA
>JAGXRV010000049.1 GCA_018335695.1 Clostridium sp. | reverse complement strand
AAATGGAGGCGACACCCGGATTTGAACCGGGGGATAAAGGATTTGCAGTCCTCTGCCTTACCACTTGGCTATGTCGCCCTGCCTGCTTTATCGATAACAATGCCTTCGGCTTACATAAAGAACGAAGCACATTCTTTCGCTAATTGATAATGGAGCGGAAGACGGGATTCGAACCCGCGACCCTCGCCTTGGCAAGGCGATGCTCTACCACTGAGCTACTTCCGCATGGTGCCGAGACCCAGAATTGAACTGGGGACACGCGGATTTTCAGTCCGCTGCTCTACCTACTGAGCTATCTCGGCGCTAGATATTATGGCGGAGCTGACGGGATTCGAACCCGCGGTCTCCTGCGTGACAGGCAGGCATGTTAGGCCTCTACACCACAGCTCCAGAGTCTTGACGCTTTTTTAGTATACACAACAGGCTTTAAAAAGTCAACAACCTAAAATTAACTTACAACCTACTCCTTTTCCCTTTCCAGCGAGTAATAGATCAGACTCTGCAGCTCAATAGTCAAATCAGCATTATGAATATGTACGCCTTCCGGAGCGCGCAGCTTAGTGGGAGCAAAGTTTAAAATGGCGGTAATGCCGTTTTCTACCAACAAATCAACCACTGCCTGAGCTACCTCAGACGGTACAGTAATCATAGCCACTTTAATGCTCTGCTCCTTAATCAGTAGAGGCAAATCTTCCATGGGTCGTACTTTTATGCCCAGAATATCAGTATCGAATTCATCAGGGTTAGCATCGAAAATACCGGCAATTTCCACATAAGGGTTTTTCAAGATGTTATAGCGTGTAAGCGCCTTGCCAAGATGACCGGACCCGACAACAATAATTCTTATTTGCTTGTCCAAACCGGTAATCTTTAGCAGTTTCTCACGCAAATAACTAGTGTTGTAACCGGTACCGCGTGTGCCGAATGCTCCAAAAGTAGCCAGATCCTTTCTGATCTGCTCGGCTGTAAAACCTGTTTCGTCACTAAGAACTCGTGAGGAAATAATATCCACATCTCTGCGAATTAAGTTGTCCAGAATGCGTAAGTAAACAGGCAGCCTTTTAATAAGAGATTTTGAGGTTTTTGAGGCTTTTTTGTCCTTGATTGGCGGATTTTGAGGCTTCTTTTCTCGCGACATGCTACTTTCCTCCTCAAATCTAAAAATTTTTGACTAGACAGAAATCAATTTGTTTACTGCCGACAAACTTGTTAATATTTTAACACACTCTGCAAAATATAGCACATTAGATTTTTTTAGAATCGCCTCTCAACAATAAAGTTGCCTAGTTGTCTAAGTGTTTCCCGATTGGGGTGAGAGGGAAGCTTGCCGGCACCTTTGTTAGCTTGCTGAACAAAGCCGGCAGCAACAGTCTGCACAAATTCTAAGCACTTATTTTCTTTAAGTTCATGAGTTATTGTAGAAATAAATTGGTCATCAATCTGACGACGTGAAATTTTCGCGGCAAATTCACTCCTCTGGGGCGAAACTGTCAGTAGATGTAAGACCGGCAAAGTAACTATCCCTTGACGTAAATCTTCGCCCACCGGTTTGCCGGTTATTTCTTCACTGCCGAGAAAGTCAAGCAAATCATCAATAATCTGGTAAGCCATGCCTAAATGAAAACCGTATTCAGAAAGCGCGGCCAAACTCTCGTTATCCGCCCCTGATACCAAACCGGCACAGCTGGTGCAAGCACTGAAAAAGCTGGCCGTTTTTTTTGAAATTCGCCCATAGTAGTCGTCATAGCTGATATCAGCGCGGTAACATTCCTGCTGTTGCTGGATTTCACCCACGCTAATTTCCTTTACCAAAGCAGCCATCCTGCGCAAAACATCAATATTACCATAAGCAGCCAACAAGCTAAATGCTTCAGCAAACAGATAGTCTCCGGTAAGAACTGCCGTTTGTTGTCCCCAGACAGCATTGATTGTCTGCTTACCGCGTCGCTTTACCGAACAGTCTATCACATCATCATGAACAAGGGTTGCGGTATGGATCAATTCGATAGCTAAAGCCACCGGCAGGTGAGAAGCAGGCTCTTCTCCCCAAAAACCCAAAGCCAGATAAAAAAGTGCCGGTCTGATTCGCTTGCCTGACGAGCACAATAAATGGTTGTTAATTTTCTCCATTGGATATCCGGCAGACTCCAATAATATTGATAACCCCTCTTCCAACTGTCTCAGAGGCGCTAAGTTTTCAGCGTAAATATCTAGATTTTTCAAAGAGTACCACCGCCTAAACAATACAGGACAACGCTAGAGACCTATTCAAGATTAATTTTAGATTTCCTCTTTTATTTTTCCCTAAATTTTGCATTTTATTGTCGAAAATGTTATTCTAGCAGGTGAGGTGGAGCTGTTATGAATAAAGAGATGCAAAATTTTAAAGAAATGCTTTTAGCAACATTGTTTAATTCGGGCGCCGCTGCCGCCGGAATCGCGGATCTGACAGCGGCCGAAAACGCAATACGCTTGCATGCAGACCAACGTTTGGCACGCTTTGGGCGCGCCGTCTCTTTTATAATTCCCTTCCCCCGCTCAGTTATTGAAGAGCTGCGGGAAGGACCGTCCAACACTTATCTGCACTACTACCGTGCCGTTAATACGTTAATTGACGACTTGTCCATCCGCTTGTCGGCCAGATTGGAGCTTGAAGGATATGAGACTTTCCCGATACCTTCTTCGCAACGAACGGGAACAAAGCGCTTAAACAGTATTTTCCCTCATCGAATAGCGGCATATTTGGCAGGATTGGGCTGGATCGGCAAAAGCGGTTGCCTTGTTACTCAGAAATACGGATCCCGGGTGCGACTGGGAACAGTGTTGACCAACGCACCGTTGCCGCCGGATAAACCCCTCGATCTTGATTGCGGTAATTGCAATTTGTGCATGAAAGCATGTCCAGCCCAAGCCATAAAAGGAGTCAATTTCACGCCGGACACACCTTTAACAGAGCGGCTTAACCCTGAGCTTTGTGATCAATATCAAAATAAGGTGCGTGACAGCTTCGGCAAACGGGTCTGCGGCTTATGCTTAGCGGCTTGTCCTATCGGTAAGCCACTTTAGAGTCGAGTAATTGCCAGCAAAAATGGCGGATTATTTAGCTGATTGAGCAAACGATATTCCAATACGGTAAAAAGTTGCTGCGGCAGCGCCGATGAGAATTCCCGCACTTTCTCCCCTTCCTCTTTTCCTCCTTCATGACCTGTATAAACTAAAACTGTGATGATACCACCTTTGTTTAGTTGCTCTGCAGCAAAATGAAGCGCGGCAACTGTAGATTCCGGCTTAGTTACAATGCTATGGTCTCCATGAGGCAGATAGCCGAGATTAAACATGACTGCATCAAAAGCCATCTGACTGTAATCAGCAATTTTAGTGTGACTGGCTTCGATAATTTTGACTCTTTCCAGCAACCCGTTTGCCGCCAGCCTTTGTCGTGTCGCGTTTATAGCTTGCGGCTGAATATCAAACGCCAGCACCGAACCGTCCCGTCCGACCAGCTCAGCCAGAAATAGAGTATCATGCCCATTGCCGCAGGTGGCATCGACAGCATAGCCGCCCGCTTTAAGATTTCTGCTGATCAACTCCCTGGCAAACAACAGTGGTTTTTGCAGCACCATACGCAACCCTCCAGAAAAACTAAACCTGCCGGCGGTCTATTTGGCGGCAGGTTTTTTTGTTGCACGCTCTTTTTCACTGACAAACAGGACGCCGTCAGTATCAAGACTTGCAAAGAGCACATCTTTTATTCCGCTCAGACCTTGCTTGCGCAGCTCAACAAGCAGCCATTGTTCATCAAGCTGCAGACGTTGTAAGTTTTTAAAGTGAATGTGTCCGTCAAAAATCAAGGGCGTTGGCATGCCCTCGTATTTAATAGGCAAGTCAAGGTCTTTAGGCGTCACAGGACGTTTAGCTGCCTTAAGCAACACGCTAAGCTCTCCTGACGTTTCCAAAACGGCGTATTGAACATCGGCAATATTGGCAACATCTTTTTCCCGTAATTGACCTAACAGGTCAGAGATATTATAGCGCAGTTTGCGCAGTTCCTTTTCAATAATTTTCCCGTTAGCAATAACAATACTGGGCGACCCGTTAACGATTCTCCGGATAGTGTGATTTTTCATGCTCAAAAAAGAAAGAGAAATTTCTAAAATCACCAAAGCAGCTATTGGCACAAGACCGAGATACATCGGCATCTCAACCTGCTCTATAGCAAGCGCTCCCAGCTCGGCAATCATTATCGCCACCACTAAGTCAAAAGCAGAAAGCTGCCCAACTTCCCTCTTCCCCATAATGCGGATGGAAAGCAAAACAGCCAAGTACAAAATTGCTGTTCTGTAGAACAATGTCCATTCCAAAGATCTGCACTCCCAAACCTAGACTGTCCTACTAGCTTTTCCCGGAATGGAAGCTTTATGCTTTTTTAAGAAACCGTCTAGATGCTCTCTTTGAGTACCCGCCTGATAACTGTCAGCAGTTCCTCTGGACGAAAAGGTTTAGCCATATAATCGGCTGCACCAAGCTCTGTTGCTCTCTGAATATCTTCTTCTTGTGCTCTCGCGCTTAACACGATCACCGGAATATCTCGTGTTGCCTCATTTGCCTTCATTGCTTGCAACGCTTCAAGTCCATTTAGTTTAGGCATGACTAAATCAAGCAATACTAAGTCAGGCTTGTCAGTCTCAAGTTTTTTTAACGCATCCGCCCCGTCTTCCGCCACAGACACCTCCAATCCAGCACTGCGCAAACATATAGACACACCTAAGACAATGTTTTTTTCGTCTTCAACTAACAGAATCTTCTTCAAGCAACAATTCCTCCTTCTCTTTTATCGGCAGCGTAAACCTAAAACACGCGCCTTTGCCAAGATCACTTTTTACCCAAATCTTCCCGCCGTGTGCTTCCACGATTTCTTTAGCAATCGCCAATCCCAAACCTGCGCCTCCGGAGCTGCCATTTCCCTTTACTTGTGTGTATTTTTCAAAGATCTTTTCATGATAACGCGGATGAATACCCGGACCGGAATCACAAACAGAAACAAAGATTTTCTTTTCTTTGAGGCAGGCAGAGATTGTTATTTCTCCATCTTCGGGCGTATAACGGATTGCGTTGCCGACAAGATTTGTCAATATCCAGGTTGCTTTGGTAGCATCCACATAAACAGCAGGCAAATCATCAGGGATTAAGATTCTCAGCTTAATATTTTTTGCCTTAAGCTGCAGCGCGAGAGGAATCATCGCAGTTTCCACCATTTCCGCAACCATTACTCTTTCTAACTCCATTTTAATTTCTCCGGCTTCCATCCTGGAGAAATTAAGCAAATTGCTGACTAGGCGTGTAAGGCGCTCTGCATCATCTGAGATTGCTTGAGCCAGCGCTAAATTTTCTCCGCACAAATCCGGTTGTCGGCCGGCCAGTAAAAGCTCTATGGCCAAGACAATTGATGTAAGAGGATTGCGGAACTCATGCGATACAGTAGCAACAAACTGATTCTTTATTCTGTCTGCCCTTTCATAATGTGTCACATCTGTAAACAAAAGCACTGTTCCTACTAACGTTTCCTCTTCAATCAGCGGTGAAACTACCGCTTTAAAGTATCTCTCATTACCGCCAACAGTGATATTGAGTGTTTTAGTTTCTGCTTCAGGAAGACACTTGCCGCCTGCGGCAATTATTTTATGGATAGCTTTGTTTAGACTATAGTTGCCGACAGCCGCCGCAAACAACTGTCCTATGCTCTCAACCGGATTTAAGTCAAAAATCTCTGCCGCCCGTTTGTTTATAAATCGGATTGCAGCAGTGGCATCGGTAACGATAGTGCCTTCCGGCAGGCTTTGCAAGACTGTCTCAGCCGAAACAACCGGGAGCCGGCGCTTGTGCTGCGCCATTTTAATCTCTCCTTCCCAGTTTCATTTTCCGCATAATTATTTTAAGTATCAGGCTGCTGCTGATTTTTTCCCGCCGCTTTTCTGCTAATGTTCCATCTCGGTAATCACTACCTGATCAATTTCTCCGTCCACCTCTTCCAGCATGACCTCAATATTTTCCCGATGGCTGGTGGGAACGTTTTTGCCTACATAATCGGCGCGTATAGGGAGTTCTCTATGCCCGCGATCCACCAAAACAGCCAATTGAATACTATCCGGCCGTCCAAGGTCGATAATAGCTTCCATCGCCGCGCGGATAGTGCGTCCGGTAAAAAGAACGTCATCTACAAGAATAACCTTGCTGGCATTAACCGGCACGTTTATCTTAGTATCCGGCGCAGAAGGCTGCTTTGGAGGCAATGAGAGGTCATCACGATACATGGTAATATCAACAAAGCCGACCGGAGGCATGTTGCCCTCGATAATACTGATTTTACGGGCAATTCTCTCCGCCAAAGGCACGCCCCTAGTGCAAATCCCAATCAACACCAATCCCTTGGTTCCCTTATTACGCTCCACAATCTCATGAGCAACACGCGTTAATGCCCTGCGCATAGCTTCCCCGTCCATAATCTGTTTTTTAATTCTCATAACAGATCACCTTCTTTTTCACGTTTTTCCCTTAAATCCTCCAGCAATTCCACAAACTCCTCAGGCGGGTCGCTGCAAAACTCCATAAGTATTCCGCTCGTAGGATGAATAAAACCGAGCAAGCGAGCGTGCAAAGCCTGCCCAGAAAGTTTAACTTGCTTCTTTTTGAAGCCGTAGAGCGGATCCCCCACAACTGGGTGGCCAATAGACGCCAAATGGACACGAATTTGGTGAGTACGCCCTGTTTCCAGCCTGCAAGCCAGATAAGTATAACCGGCAAACTGCTCTAAAACGCTAAAATGGGTAACCGCACGCCTTCCTTTGCCTGCCGGAGCAACCGACATTTTTTTCCGCTCTCGAGGATGTCGGGCTATAGGAGCATCTATACTGCCGAAAGCCAAAGATATATTTCCGTGGACTATTGCCACATATTCGCGTGTGATACTATGTTCCTTAAACTGTCCGGATAAATTGCGGTGAGCACGGTCTTTTTTGGCGACAAGCAATACTCCTGAGGTGTCTTTATCCAGGCGATGAACAATGCCGGGACGAGCTTCACCGCTGATGCCTGACAGGTCGTCGCAATGATAAAGCAAAGCATTAACCAGTGTGCCGCTTAAATGACCTGCCGCCGGATGTACAACCAAACCTTTAGGCTTATCAATTACAAGCAAATCTTCATCTTCATATAAAATATTCAGGGCAATTTCTTCTGCCGCGACAACAGCGGGCGTTACATCAGGGAGAGAAATCTCCACCAACTGACCCGTCCGCAGGCGATAATTAGCTTTTTGGGGAACACCGTCCACCAAGACAAGACTTTGCTCAATCAGTTTCTGCACACGTGATCTGGAGAGATTATCTGCCAGCTTTGCTGCCACAGCATCCAGGCGTTCTCCGGACAACAATTCAGTCACAGAAAAACTGCTTGTCTTCATGCGGCATTTCTCCGTCCCAGCGGCCAGACACGGATAGCAACATAAGCACCTACCGCACCAATCAGAGAAATCGACTGACCCAGCGTAAGAATGCCGGTATAGGCGCTTACCTCACGATAGTATTCAATGAAGAAGCGGTAAATACTGTAGAGTAAAATAAATTCCAAAAATAACTGGCCGTTAAAACGGATTTTATTTTTTCGCCATAAAAGCAGACCAAAAATAATTATACCTGCAAAAAATGCATAAAGCTGTGTGGGATGACGCAGCGTTGAGTCGGCGGCAGCCCCGGGCAACGCCCAAGGAAGATTAGCGGGGATTCCAAAGCAACAACCGTTTAAAAGACAGCCGATTCGAACGATACCATAGCCTAAGGCTAAATACGGCGCCACCAAATCGGCGACTTTTCCCTGGGGCAATTTATGGCGATGCGTATACCATAACCCGGCGGCAATTCCACCTATCAAGCCACCATGAAATGAAAGTCCGCCGCTCCGTATATGAAAAACTGAGAGCGGATCGGCTAAATACATCGGCAACTCTATCAGAATAAACAATAGGCGAGCCCCGACTAATGAGGCTATCAAAATCCACATAGCCATATCTAGCAATTTTTCCTCCGGCAGGCCTGCCCTTTTTCCTCCCCGAGAAACCCCCAGCGTTCCGATAATAAATGCCAATGTCAAAAGCACAGCATAGGAATAAATACTAACACCGCCGATACGAAATAAAACAGGGTACATTTAGGCTCCTTTCTCCCGCGCGTTGCGGGCTAAATCTAAAATCAGCAGTCCGATACCAAAGACAATAGCAATATCTGCCACATTAAATACAGGCCAAACGCGAAAATCAAAAAAATCAATCACATATCCTACTCTCACACGGTCAATCAGGTTGCCGCTTGCCCCGCCTAACTGCAATACAAGTGCCGCACGCAACAACTTCTGCTCTTTTGGCAAATAGCGAAGAAAAGTAAGGATAAAGAGCAACACCACGACTGTAACCAGAATAAAAAAACCGGTACGGTGCGCCAGCAAACCAAAAGCAGCTCCGAAATTATGAACGTAGGTAATATGGAAAATATTATTGATGACTGGAATAGACTCGTTTTGGCTCATAGTGTTCACAACCAGCAACTTTGTGAGCTGATCAATTAATATAATCAGCAAAGCAATCAACAACAGCACTCCTTAACAACGCAAATATTTTGCAACCGACTACATTTTATCACAGCGTCACAACCTGCACAACTCTCACGCGATTTTCTAATACCGTAAGTTCCATAAACATTTGCCAAATTAAATTAGGAGGCTACTCAATTAAAGGTAAGCTGTTGTTAATCACGCTGTTTGACGGTAGTTTTTGCACCGAAAATGTCGGTTGTAAATAGTGTTGTTCACCGACAGTTGCCTGAAGATAGTAAAAAACAAGCCCTGGTGACAGAACTTGTTTGGTCGAAATAAATCAGGCAACATTGTAATTTTTAGTGGGGTTAAGGTAGAATTTTACTTGCTCAATAATGACATACCAGTCTGTATCCATCTCTACACGACCTTGCAGGATGTACCCCTGTAAGTGAATATTAATGACGCTACCACAATGGATGGAGCGGCAGTAACTATTGTCTG
>JAGXRV010000048.1 GCA_018335695.1 Clostridium sp. | reverse complement strand
GATGGACAGACCTCTGGTGTACCAGTTGTTCTGCCAAGGGCACTGCTGGGTAGCTATGTCTGGACGGGATAAGCGCTGAAAGCATCTAAGCGCGAAGCCCCCTTTAAGATAAGTTCTCCCGCTCGGAAAACGAGGTAAGACCCCAGAGAGAAGATCTGGTTGATAGGCCGGGTGTGTAAAGACAGTAATGTCAAAGCTTACCGGTACTAATAGGTCGAGGGCTTGACCTTACAAAATGATACTTTTTGCAGATCGCTGTGCAGTTTTGAGAGAACTTTCTGGCGGAAATGGCGGAGGGGTCACACCCGTTCCCATTCCGAACACGGCCGTTAAGCCCTCCAGCGCCGATGGTACTTGGGACGTTGGTCCCTGGGAGAGTAGGTCTCCGCCAGACTAATTTTAAAGCAGCGCACCTTTCACTATGAGGGGTGCGTTTTGTTTCTCCTTCGTCACTCTCCCAGGGACCGGTCCCTGGCGGCGAATGCTACAAAATGTGCTGATCCGGAATTAGTTGCTATGAAGAGATTCTGTTCTTCGGCGATGTTGGCTACTGTAACTCCGTTCGTTACACTCACTGGGTTAGGCCCCGGCGAATGCTACAAAATGTGCTGACCCGGAGATGGCTGCTATGAAGAGATTCTGTTCTTCGGCGAAGTTGGCTACTATAACTCCGCTTCGCTGGGTTAGGCCGACAGTAGGTCTCCGCCAGACTAATTTTTATATTTTAAGAGGCGCACCTTTCATTATGATGGGTGCGTCTTTTTTATACCGCACTTCCCCAAGGATGCTAATTGGCAGGAGTAGGCTTTACAACACTGTTATTCGTTTAGTATCTCGACAGCCTTATCAATAGCTGCACGCAATTTTGTTTCTGAGATTGCGCCAGCCTTATAAACAACAATCTTTTCGTCCGCTGTAAATAATCTGTTGGGTCTGATATTGCTGTCTAGATTTAAGCTGCCTTCGCGAAAATCATCAGTCATCAGGGACACCGAGTACGCATCCTTTACCTCTTTGCTAGTTATTTGGCAAAGAATCAAATCGTCACTTTTCAGTCCGGCTAAAACCAAGGCGGGTCTGCGCTTACTGTAAGACAAGTCGGAAAATGGGAACGGGATGACAACAACGTCCCCTTTTACAAATTTGCCCATGCTTCATCCTCCTCCTGGCTTAACCAATCCTTGCTTAAGCTGCTTTCACTTGCCAAAAGCAGTTCTTTCTTTTTAGCAAACTCTTTTTTTCTGGCAGTATCAACTGTTTCTTTTATTTTTTCACTGCTTAGGAACTGGTTAATGGCAGTCCGGACAATATTAGAAAAGTCATAAAGATCCACCCCTAAGTTTTCATTTAAACCCTTAACAGCTAATTCCAAGTCCTCAATAATTTTCTTTTCAAGTTTTATCGTTTTAGTAATCATTGTTAATCCACCATCCCATAACATATTACTATATATTTCATTATAATACATAACATCTGAAGATAGTTAGGTGATTGGCAGCGCAATGCCAAAATATTTGGCTGCCACCCAAACAGCACATTCTTCTCCACAAATAGCACAGCAATTTTCCTTGTGCATTGCGCCGAGCATGGCTCTCGCCTTTTCCGGATCAATCGAAAGGCTTATCTGCCGCTCCAAGTTTGAAGTAACACGGGCAAGAGCCATTTGCATATCTCTTTCCCATGCTTTTTTGTTGCCCTTTGCTAAGTCTGCCGCGTGAGCCGCAATTCGTGCTGCGATTGCGCCGTCTTTTACATCTTGTTCGGTAGGAAGGCCAAGGTGTTCTGCCGGGGTGACATAGCAGAGAAAATCTGCTCCGGAAGCACCGGCAAGAGCACCACCGATAGCCGCAGTAATGTGGTCATAACCTGGGGCTATATCCGTCGCTAAATTGCCGAGAATAAAATATGGCGCACCGTGACATATTCGCTTCTGCAGCAGCATGGTAGACTCGATATGATTCATGGGAACATGACCCGGCCCTTCCACCATGACTTGCACACCAACCGCCTGCGCACGAGCAACCAGCTCACCCGCAACGATTAGTCCTTCCAGTTGCGCGCTGTCTAAAGAATCGGCTGTTGATCCGGGGCGGATGGCATCACCCATACTTAAAGTAATATCATACGTTTTTAAAATCTCCAATAAGCGGTCGAATTGCTCATAAAGCGGATTCTCCTGATCATTATGGAGCATCCAGCCGGTCAAAAATGCTCCTCCCCGGCTGACCACATCGGTGACACGGCCGGTGTATTGCAGCCGTTTGAGCACGTCAAAATTAAGCGCTGAATGGATTGCCATAAAATCAATACCGTCGGCTGCCTGTTTTTCGATCGTAGTAAACATATCTTCGGCCGTCATCTTGACAATACTGCCGCGTCTTTCAATAGCTTCAATAGCTGCCTGATAGATAGGTACGCTTCCAACTGGAATATTTGCTTTGCTGAGGATTAAGCGCCGCATACCATCAATATTGCCGCCGGTACTGAGGTCCATCATTGCATCGCAACCGGTCGATTCCACGCCGGCTAATTTCCTTTCTTCCATCGCCCAGTCTGTCCGGTCGCTTGAGGTTCCAATTAAAGCATTCACTTTTATACGTAAACCCTGACCTATTCCACTATAGTTGAATTGCTTCCGTTTAATGTTTCTCGGTATAACTATTGTTCCTTCTGCCAGTCCTCTTCTGATCACATCAACGTGGACGCTTTCTCGGTCTGCAACCCATTCCATTTCCGGAGTAATCTCACCGGAGCGTGCTGCTAATACTAATGTCATTTTTTCACCCCACTTCTAACAAATTTGCTTTGCAACGCCTAAATATGCAGAGACTACATCCATCGCGCAATATTTGCCGCACATAGCACATCCTTTGGATGATTCTTCGCTTCTGGTTTTTCTCATAAACGCCGCTCTTTGGGGATCGATTGCCAGTTCAATTTGTTTTTGCCAGTCTAATTTTTTCCTGGCTTTAGAAAGCTCCAAGTCCCAATCTGCTGCTCCAGGTAAGCCTTTTGCCAGATCAGCAGCGTGAGCAGCTATCAGGGCTGCTACCACACCTTCCCGTACTTGGCCTAGATCAGGCAGGCAGACGTGCTCCGTTGCAGTAACGTAACAAAGGAATTCCGCTCCAGCCCAAGCACTGATAGCGCCGCCGATCGCAGCGCTGATGTGGTCATAGCCGATAGAAATATCGGTAACCACAGGGCCAAACACAAAATATGGCGCGCCCTTGCAGAGGCTCTTTTGCAGCATAACGGTAGCTTTTAACAGCTGCAGCGGAACATGTCCCGGTCCTTTCACCATCACTTGAACGTCCGCTTCACGTGCGCGCCGAACCAGTTCGCCTAACACAACTAATTCTTGCACCTGTGCCCCGTCAAGCGAATCAGCCAAACAACCTGGTCGCATCCCATCGGCCAAGCTGACCGTAACATCATGTTTGCGGGCAATTTCTAAAATTCGGTCGTAATGTTCATAAAGCGGATTCTCCCTACCGTTATGGATCATCCAGCCAATCAGATGAGAGCCTCCGTAGCTGACCAAGGGGTCGATGCGCCCTTCCTGTTTGGCACGCTCTACAATGTTCATGGTGGTTCCACAATGCAGAGCCAGAAAATCTACGCCTGCGGCAGCCTGTCGCTCAATCACTTCAAAGAGGTCAGCTTCCTGCATTCTTAAAGATGAACCGTATTTCTGCGCTGCCTCAGCCACAGCCTGATATAGGGGCAGTGTGCCGACGGGTGTTGGAGTAGTAATAAGAGTTTGTTTTCGCATGGCATTAATATCGCCGCTGACACTTAAGTCCATAATGGAGTGGGTGCCTGCTTCTACGGCTGCCTGGATTTTAGCTGTTTCAGAGGCAATACTTCCGTTACTTCCGTGGATGCCGACACTGGCACTTACTTTAGTTTTGAGACCGGCTCCAATGCCTATCGGCTTGATATTCTTGCGATTTTTATTGCGCGGGATCACAATATTTCCCGCTGCAACACCTTCAACCACAAACTTTAAAGAAACATTTTCCTCTGCTGCTACTTGCTCCATCTCCGGCGTGCTCTTCCCTTTTCGTGCATAACACATCAGTGTCATAGCAAAACCTCCCTTATAAAGTTCTTAAACAAAAATTCTTAGATATAATAAAAAAGTCCACGCATCAGAGCGTGGACTTTTCCATCATCCATTCGCATTTCATCCCACCTCGGGAAGAAATTACTATTATAGGCAGGTCTCCTGACTTGGGGTCATTACTTATTGCCACCTTCCCCCGAAAACGGAGTGGTTTTGGCAACAGCTATCCCTACACAGTGGCGGGTCCGTCCGGGAATTTCACCCGGTTCCCTATTCTCCTTCGCGGGCACCTATAATGTATTATTTTCTTTATGGCGATATTCTAATAGAATTTTTCTTTTGTGTCAATCTGTGCATTGCCTTCATAAAGGGTTCATAAACCTGCTGCGGGGACTTTACAGCAGTCAACTAGGTGCGTTATGATGTAGGGAAGCGTTTTGTGAGTTAAAATAGTCAAACTAAATTGGAGGTTAAAATGTCAGAGAAAATAAGAGTAGGAATTGTTGGCTACGGTAATTTGGGTCGTGGTGTGGAGGCGGCTTTAAAATTAAATACTGACATGGAATTGGTGGCTGTCTTTACCAGGCGTGCCCCAGCTGCCCTCAAGATTCACAGCCAGAGCGTCGAGGTGGTAGCAGTTGACGATGCCGGTGAATTTGTTAATCGGCTTGACGTGCTGATTTTATGTGGTGGTTCGGCCACTGATTTGCCTGAACAAGGGCCTTATTTTGCCCGCTTATTTAACACAGTAGATAGTTTCGATACTCATGCAAAAATACCCGAATACTATGCGGCAGTAAATAAGGCTGCTAAGGAGAGCGGCAAAACGGCAGCCATTTGTATCGGCTGGGATCCGGGGCTTTTCTCTTTGAACAGGATGGTAGCCGAAGCTATTTTGCCCGATGGCAAAGAATATACCTTCTGGGGTCGTGGCGTCAGCCAGGGACATTCCGACGCCATTAGAAGGGTTCCGGGAGTTAAAAACGGGATCCAGTACACTATTCCTGTGGATAAGGCAATAGAAAAAGTAAGAAAAGGGGAAAATCCTCTGCTGGCAACGAAGGAGAAACATCTCCGCCAGTGTTTTGTTGTAGCTGAAGAAGGTGCCGACAGAGAGCAAATCGCGGCAGAAATCAAGGCTATGCCGAATTATTTTGCTGAGTATGAAACAACGGTTACATTTATAAGCGAGGATGAGTTAAGGGAAAATCACTCGGGCATGCCGCATGGCGGCTTTGTGATTCGCAGCGGCCGGACGGGATTTACTGCAGAAACGAGCCAGATTGTGGAGTTTTCCTTAAAATTAGAGAGTAATCCAGAATTTACGGCTAGCGTACTGGTAGCTTATGCAAGAGCTGTGGTTCGTCTAAATCGTGAAGGGCAAACCGGTGCAAAAACTGTCTTTGATGTTCCGCCGGGCTATTTATCTGCCAGAGCAGCAGAAGATTTGCGCAGGGATTTGCTATAATGAACTTCTATAAAACTCTGCAAATCTGAAAAGTTAACATAAAAATAACATATTCTTTACTTAAGCCGCCCTCTTTCTTAACATAACTAGGGTATGATTTTAATGACGAGAGAGAGGGGCGGAGAAGGATGACGGCATCGCTTGCAGCCAACTATAATCAAGATTATAGTCTGAAGGAAAGCTGTGCTGTCCGTGTTTTAAACGATGAAATTACCGCTGAGATGATTGATAATTGTTTGGATAAGGCGACATCTGAAATTAACGGTTTCTTTGTTTTGTTGGAACAAAAGATGCAGCAGATGATTACAGCCGAAAATTTTTCCGGCGCAACGGCTATTTCATGCTTGACGCAATTAAATTTCCAGGCGGTGCTGGCGGAGAGGATAAACTCTTTATTTAGCTCTATGTTAATAACCCGCTTTGGTTGCGTCCAGACAAGTAATCCGATTGTTTATAGCAACGATATTTTGCCTCCTGCTAATTATTTTTTGGCTGCCGACAGTGAGCGTCGGAGAACTAGTTGCATACAAAGGTTGGCGGCTATGTTGGCGGAAATGAGTATAGAGCATGCCATAGAAACCTTTTTTACAGGACAGATGAGCAGAAATATCTGCAAACGTTTGAATCTGGCTGGCGCTCTGACTAGGATGTTGATGGATAAAGCAATGCAGGATAACTATCTTTCGGAAACAGTGATTGAAATACGGGGTTGGCTGGAATGCGCCCGCATAGCGGTTTTGCGACAAACAAAAAAGCAAATTGTGAACACGTTTTATCAGTTGCACGACAAATATTTTGGCTAATTTTCCAAAAGCTTTCTCAAAAGATTTTAGTATAATAATTCTCCCGAGGGGTACCTTTTTAAATATACCTCATCGGGAGGATTTTATTTTGCGCCAGATGCTATATGTTCATAGATTGCCTGGAAGGTTACGGCTAGAGGTGCCGGCGCTCAAGCATAAGATAATACTGTCTGGTCAGGTTGCAGACAGTTTGCAGCAGATGGCGGGAGTAAGACGCTGCGTGGCAAATCCGCTTACCGGCAAAGTACTAATCATTTTTGATGAGCAGCAAATCAGGTATGCCGATATTATTTTGGCGATTGACAGCTTGCTTCCCAAGGTATCGGCAGAGCCTGCCGGACAGTCGCCTCCGCTTGTTGTGCAAAAAAGAGCAGGCTCGTTAATTTGCGGTAGGCCTTTGTTAAATCTGGCTTTGTGTGGTGCAGCCGCAGCCGCGCTGCTTTTAAGTCGCAGGAACGGTCATGCTTTTGCAAGCTCCCAGTTGCTGCGAAATAGCGCTGCCGTCGCTACAGTGGCAACTACGTACCCGTTATTTTCACGTGGGCTGAGGCGCTTTTTGGAGAGTAAGCATCTAAACTATGATTTGCTAACGGGAGCTGTGGTATTTTCTTTATTAGTGATGCGCAAAAATGTCTTGGGATTGGCGATTAGCGCGCTTGTAAACACCACAGAACTTATACGGCAGTATAATCTTAACAGTGTACGTCTCCGGATTAGGGAAATGTCTGCGTTAATTCCACAGACAGCTTGGTTGGTGCTTCACGAAAGGGAAGAAGCGGTTGCTGTTCATCTATTGAGGGAGGGAGATATTGTTGCGGTGCATGCCGGTGAGGTCATTCCGGTGGACGGTTTGATTATTGACGGCAAAGCCGTGATTGATGCCAGTAGGATTACAGGGTCTCCTTACCCCACCATGATGCAAGTGGGCGATGAAGTATTGGCAGGCTGTCAAATTTCTGAAGGAGCAGCACAGATTGAAGTTCAGCGTGTGGGTTCCGCTACCTTTCTAGCGCAAATGGCGAGCGAGGTTTCTTCTAAGCTTGACAGAAGGCATAACGAAAAAGGCATTGAACAAATACTTTCATTTACTGTCTTGCTCGCGGCCGCAAGCTATCTCTTTACCGGAAATCTCAATCGCAGTATTGCTATATTGCTTGCGGCAGCTCCGACAGTGCTTGATCTTGCTATGCCAACCGCTTATATGCCGTTTATTGTTCATGCGATGGAAGAGGGAATTTATTTCAGAGATGAGGAGACAATTGCCGCTATTGCAGAAGCAAATACGGTGATATTTGACAAGACGGGGACATTAACTATTCCTCAGTCTGAAATATGCGAAATTGAACTGATTGATCCTGAATATACAAGAGAAAAATTATTGCAGCTTGCTGCGTTGGCCGAACAGGGAGTTCGTCATCCGGTTGCCTTGGCGATACGGAAAGAAGCGGCTCAAGTGAAAACCGGTCCTGCTATGTTAGCAAAAAAGATTGCCTACTCGCCCGGACTGGGAGTTCAGGCAAGCGTTCGGGGGCAGCAGATCCTGATTGGCAATATGCGTTTAATGGAACAGGAACGGATTGATTTATCCAAGAGCCGAGGCAGAGCCAGACGGCTTTGTCACATGGGCCTAATTCCTGTTTACATAGCGGTTGACGGTCAAATCCGTGGCATTTTTGGGGTCAGGGACGTAATGAAAAAAGAAAGTCTGGAGGCGATTAATCAACTTCGTCTTGCAGGAATAAGAGAGTTTAGCATCATCAGCGGTGATAGGCAGGAAAATACCGAGCAACTGGCAAGTGAGTTGGAGATTAGTGTAAGCCTTGGCAGTCTGCTGCCTGAGGAGAAAGCATCATTTGTCAAACAGATGAAACAGGAACGGCGAAGAAAAGTGGTGATGGTAGGAGATGGAGTCAACGATAGTCTGGCGATGACAGCTTCTGATGTGGGTGTGGCATTGGGGTGTGTTGCCATTCCTTCAGCCGCCTGCGCCGGCAGCATTATTATAGCCTCAGAAGATCCCCGCAAGGTTGCTCGGGCGCTGCGTCTTGCGCGGAGCGCCCGGGAAATGGCACGGCAGAGTACGGCTCTGGCTACTGCTCTTTCTGTCGCCGGCCTGTCACTTGGCACAGTAGGGCTGCTAACGCCTGCAACAGCAGGTATCCTTGCTAATGTGGGTGTTTTGGCAGTAATTGCCAATCCGGCAGCATATGCTCTGCGGCACAGGTATAGAAGAAGCAGGCTGGACAAAAATATGATGGCCGAAATAGCCTGTACGTTAAGCGAAGATCTTCAAGAGCTGCCTGCTTGGCACACAGTAAAAGGCGTGAGGGTTTTGGAATTACTGCGTTCCCCTCACTCCGGTTTGTCGGCTGCAGAGCGAGCGCTGCGTTTGGAAATGCACGGGAAAAACATTTTACAGATTGATCGTAAGACTTCTCTATGGGCGTTGTTTCTTCAGCCGTTTCGTGATTTTATGGTGCGGCTGCTGCTTGGTGCAAGTATCGCCTCGGTATTGGTTGGCGAAGTTGCTGATGCGCTCATTATTGGCGGTATTATTCTGTTGGAAGCATCTCTGGGAGTCATTCAGGGTTATCGAGCCGAAAAATCTTTAAAAGCACTTCGGGAGATGTCGGCACCGGGTGCCGTAGTGCTGGAGGACGGCTGTTACAAAACGATACAGGCTATTGACCTTGTGCCGGGAGATATAATCATGCTGGAAGCCGGCGACCAAGTTCCTGCAGATGCCAGATTGCTGGAGGCAGTTGATTTTGAAGTTGAGGAAGCAAGCTTGACGGGCGAAGCGGAACCTGTCCGCAAAGAGCCGCATGCAGCATCTCAATTTGCTTCTATTCCTGCTGAACGATTAAATATGGTGTTTATGGGAACAAGTGTATCAAGAGGGCGGGCGAAAGCTGTAGTTGTCGCAACGGGAATGAATACTCAAATGGGACAGGTGGCTAAAATGTTGCAGGAGGCGGAAGATGAGCTAACGCCGCTGCAAATTCAGCTCGATACTTTAGGAAAAAAAATTACAGTCGGGTGTGTTGCCGCCTGTGGTTTAGTGGTAGCTATCGGTCTTTTGCGTGGAAGGCCATTTTTGGAAATGATCCGTACGGGCGTTAGTTTGGCAGTCGGAGCCATACCGGAAGGATTGCCGGCGGTCGTTACAATAGCAATGGCATTTGGTGTGCACAGAATGGTCAAAAAAAATACTGTTGTTCGCAAGTTAAGCGCTGTTGAAACGCTCGGAAGCACGACAGTGATTTGTGCGGACAAAACCGGTACGTTAACCAAAAATGAGATGACTGTGACAAATATCGCGGGATATGGGCGGCACTGGCATGTTAGCGGGGAAGGATATTTGCCCGATGGACAGATTTGCAGCTTAGGTGGTGCAGTTGACTTGGCAGAGGATGAAGCTCTGCGTAAAATTCTAAGTATTGCCACGCTGTGTAATAATGCTGATTATGATGCTGAAAACGCGAGTATTCAGGGTGATCCTACGGAAGCGGCGTTATTGGTTGTCGCTGCCAAAGCCGGATTCCCCTGGTCAGAAAACAGGGAAGTGTTCTGTCGGGAAAAAGAATTTGCTTTTGATTCGAACCGCAAACTTATGTCCGTAATTTGCCGCGACACACAGGGAACGGCAACACTTTACGCAAAAGGTGCCCCCGGCAGCATTTTAGGCAGTTGCACTCACTTGTATAACAACGGAGAAGTCTCTTGCTTGGGTGAGAAGGAGCGTGAAGAAATACAGCTTGTAACCAATCTTTTGGCAGGACGCGCACTGCGTGTACTGGCAATGGCTTACAGGCCGTTATCAGCAGAAGATGACGCAATAGATTCCTCTGCGGAAAAAGATTTAATTTTTGCTGGTTTAGTCGGTATGGCAGATCCGCCCAAGCCGGGGGTACGCGAGGCTGTAGACAAATGCCGCCGCGCAGGTGTCAAAGTTATAATGATTACCGGCGATCATTCTGCTACCGCTATGGCTATTGCCGAACAGTTGGGCATTTTGCATCAGGGCAGCATGCTTAGCGGAAGGGAAATTGAAATTATGAGCGAAGATGCGCTGTGTGATTGTATAGAGGAAATTGAGGTTTGTGCTCGTACTACCCCGGAGCATAAGCTGCGCATAGTGAGGGCTTTGAAGCGGAAAGGCCATGTAGTAGCCATGACGGGTGACGGTGTCAACGATGCGCCGGCTGTTAAAGAAGCCGATGTGGGTATTGCCATGGGTTTAAATGGCACGGAAGTGACAAAAGGTGCGGCGTCTCTTGTTCTGACAGATGATAATTTTGTCACGATTGTAGCGGCGCTGGAGGAAGGACGAGCCGTAGGAGACAATATCCGCGACACAATTCGCTATATCTTGCCGGGAAATTTGGGTGTGATTCTGACGATTATCGGCTCATCATTGACAGGGCTGCCTTTGCCGCTCATCCCCAGTCAGATTCTCTTTGTCAATTTAATTACCGAAAGCATACCGGCACTTGCTCTGGGAGCCAAACCTCCTGCAAGAGGTGTTTTAGACCAGCCTCCACGTAAGCCCGGCAACAGTATTATTTCAAACGGCCTACAAAACCGGATTCTTGTGCGCGGCATTTTAACCGGTCTAACAAGTTTTGCCCTTTTCAGACTGGCAGGCAGCGACATTGCCCGCGCCCGCACAATGGCTTTTGCCAATCTTGTAACAAGCCAAGTCTTCAATTTGTTAAAATGTCAAAGCGGCAACAGTGAAAAAAATCCCTACCTATTGCCTACTGCCGGTGCGTCTCTCGCTTTAACTCTGGCAACAATGTATCTCCCTTTTATCAGGCCGCTTTTTCAGACAATTCCTTTGGGGGTTAAGGATTGGGCTATGTTGACGGCCGTTTCTCTGCTGATTAATAAAGCCGAAGATATATGGGCATTCATTGAGCAGCCTGGAATGGCAACCCAGTCCGGTTTGCAGATAAAAAACCCGACGCTGATTTGAGGTAGCGCCGGGCTTTTTTTTTGTGGTGCAGAATGTCTATTTCATTGTTTATCTTCCTTGGGTACGTTCTTTTTCACATTTTTAATTTCTTTGCCTTCTTCGATATCAGTTTTCACCGTGCCGCTCTTTGATGAACTGTGATCGCCTATACTGCTGCCGATACCGGCGCCGATAACGCTGCCGATGCCGCCTCCCACAGCCGCCCCCATGCCTCCGCCAAGGTTCCCGCCTAAACCGGCACCGACGGCTCCGCCTGCACCGGCTCCCAGAATTGTGCCTCTTTCCATTTGCTGCGTTTCCATCATCGATTTCTGATTTCTTGCCTCTGCCACAATATCTTCCCAATTCTCGCGCATCTCATGTCCGATCGCAACTCCTGCAGCCGACATTTGCATTGCACCACGTGTCACCGCTACTGCAGTGCCTCTGACTGCTTGTTTGAGCGTCGGAGCAGTCATGACAATAGCGGATCCGGCAAGTAAAAGTCCAAGCGGGGATGTCTTTTCTATTGTTTTTGCGATAGATCTAAAAAACCTCATTTGGTGTCCTCCTTGCATGGATAGGTGTTTTTTAAATAGTATCGCCTTTTCCTAAAAAGGTTATGCAAAGAGTTAAGCGGCTTTATCGCTTTTTCGGATAAAAGAGCGTATAAAATTTAATGGCACGGATAACATATTGTTTAAAACTGTTGAAGGGTGAGGATGTTGGCTATTAACAGACGGAGAAAACGTCGTGCAAGAACTGCTGTGTCAAGCGAGTTTTATACGGAAAAATTACTGTCACCGGAAATGAAAGGGTTTGCGTTGGGACTGGGTGTAGGCATAATTTCAATGGCTGTCTTCCCGCAGGTGCGGGAACGGGTTGCTTCTGTGACTGAAGGTGCAGCTCAAGGGGTAAAAGATTTGAGTAATCATTTCAGTCGTATTGCACAGAACTTAAAAGAAGGGTTGGAGGAGATAGTGGCGGAAGCGAAGTTTGAAGAGATGAAGGGAGCTATCGAAAAAGAGATTATAAGTCAGGGATAATAGAAGCTTAGGGAATGAGGAGATTAATGGAAAGCAAAGTAACAGTACTGAAAATAAAGCTTGTTGAAGCACTTAATATTTTACGGGAGGCTGTGGAGATTAGCCTGGAGATTAAGGCTTTAGGAACTGCCGAGCAACAAGAGGCAAACGGATTATGGAGCTTGTTTCTGCAAGAATTCTTTGGCTATATTAAAAAGCGTAGCTGTGAAACAAAAAAAAATCTATTGGCTGGGGTGCGCTTTCCCCGTCTATAAGAACTCAGGCTTAAATGTCTGAGTTTTTATAATTTATTGTGAATTGCCGCGCTCTAATCGTAACATCTGTTGTTGTGAAGGAGGTATTTTACTGTTTTTTTGAGGAAAAATTATATTTGACGAGTCCAGAGAAATGTGTTACTATGAAAAAGTCGCTCTGGGGCGCAGCATTTGTCAGTCAGTGGCGCTTTTTTCCAAGAAAAGGATGATTGACACAGCCGCCTGTTTGTGATAAACTATAATTCCTGGCTGCGGAGGCAACAGGAAGACAATGTTCAGAGTGGGATGTTCTTTGAAAACTAAACAGGAAACGCCATGCGAAGTAAGCATTATTAAGATGATGCAAATAAATTGTTTTGTCAAGGCAAGAGTAGGCCTTTTTGGGCAGACTTTTGAACCGGATGAACGAAGTAAGATTTAGTTGAGCCAAACAATCAACTCCTAAGAACAGACTGACCGGAGATAAGCGGAGCTAACTGCAAAGGAAGCGCTTGCTATCTTTTGGGCAGTGTGGGATATTTTTTGGAGAGTTTGATCCTGGCTCAGGACGAACGCTGGCGGCGTGCTTAACACATGCAAGTC
>JAGXRV010000047.1 GCA_018335695.1 Clostridium sp. | reverse complement strand
CCTGCGGCAGCAGCCAGATTCTCAGCAGTATTACCGATTAACCCGAGATATTTCGCCGACCTGCGGGCATGGGCAACCTCATGGTGAGCCGTCTCCTCAAAGACGGTGGCGATTTTTTCATATCCCTCTTTACGTGCAGCCTCCGCAAAGTAGATATACTTATTTCTGGCTTGCGATTCGCCGGCAAACGCGCTTTTTAAATTTTGCTCTGTTTTAGTTCCTTTTAAATCCATTTACCATTCTCCTTCCTTGTTTTCACTTCGTTATGATATATTGCCCTAAAACAGGTTAATTCCTGCAGGATTAACCAAATGTAAGCAATTTTTAATAACCCTTTTTGCTACTATCAAAACTTCTCCAGCCGCTCCCGTACAAGAGAGAAATCCGTCACCAGCAAATCGGCATTTGCCGTACCGCGCAAAACAGCAGCCGGATGATAGGTGGGACAAACCAAATAACTGCCTCCGGCAAAAAAGCTGCCGCGCACATCCTCCATGCGTACTTTTGACCCTAAAAGATTTTGCGTAGCCACAAGCCCCAAACAAACAACAATCAAGGGACGAATTAACGCCAATTGTTTGAGCAATATTGGCTTACAGGCCGCCAGCTCTTTTTTATTTGGATTGCGATTGCTCGGCGGGCGGCACTTGCATGAGCCGGTGATAAACACATCTCGCCGCTCGATCCCTGCCTTGGACAAGATTTCGGTCAGCAATATACCGGAGCGCCCAACAAAAGGTCGCCCGGTTTCGTCCTCTATTGCGCCCGGTGCTTCGCCCAACAAAAAGAGAGCGGCATCAGCCGGCCCCTCACCAAAGACAACTTGCTGCCTTCCTTCGCCGAGTTGACATTCCTTGCATTCTGCGGCATAACGCTGCAGATTCTCCAAATTGCTTTTCGCCGGCATTTTAATTACCTCTTTCCTGAACACAATATATATGCGGCTTAGAGCCGAACTCTCTCGTGATGACTGTAAATATTAAAACGGCTGCCTCGCACAAAACCTATCAGCGTAATCCCCAGTTTTTCAGCCAATTCCACACTTAGCGCCGTGGGCGCTGCTCTTGAAATAAGCAGAGGAATGCCTAGCCTTGCCGTTTTAACGAGAATTTCGGAAGATATTCTGCCGCTTGTCACCAGAATTTTATCTGCAATAGCAACCATATCTTTTAAGCATAGACCGATGATTTTATCCACTGCGTTATGCCTGCCGATATCTTCGCAAAAATAAATAACTTCCGTGGGCGTACAAAGAGCGGCACTATGTACCCCTCCGGTCTGCATAAAGAGAGCTGCCTTTTCTTGAAGGATCCGGCTCAAATTAATCACCTGCAAATAACTGATGAGCAGCGTTGATTGCACAGGAGCAGTCTTCAATGAGTCAAGGACACTAAAAAAAACAGTACCCTTGCCACATCCTGAAGTAATTGTCCGCTTGCCGTATAGTTTCTCTGCAAGCGAACCGCCTTCAGTTTCAACAAAGACAAATCCTTCGCCCTCATCTACCCTCAGAGAAGAGATATCGGTATAACTATGAATTAAGCCTTCGGAGCGCAGAAAGCCGACGGCTAACATGTCGGCCAACTCAGGAGTAGAAAGTAAAGTAACAAACTCCTGCCCATTCAAATATATGGTCAGCGGTTTCTCCCGGATAACTGAGTCTGCAATCTGCCGCATCCCGTCGCCATCTGCTCTGAAAACGATCTTTTGTTCCATTCTTTCATCCTTGACATCCATTGCTTCGACACACTCCGTTTCATTAATTCCATCCAGATCTGTTTTCGGCAAAAATCATTCATTTCCTGCGTTGGCACACAAAAGTGAAGGAAAGACCGCAGGAATAAATTCCCACGGTCTCCTTTACTAGAATAAGACGGTTACTAAATTATTGTGCAAACAAACTCCCACTTGTTAAATAAACACTAAACGGAAGAAGCTGCTTTTACAAATTCCTGAGTGCGGCGCTGTTTCTCCTTGCCCTTTGCCGGGAAGATAACGGCTGACAAGACAGCCGAGGTAACGGCAAGACCGGCCGAGAGAAGAAACGGTGTGTCATAGCTGCCTGTGGAAGTAAAGAGCATCCCGCCGACCCTTGGTCCAAAAAAGCCGCCGAAGCCAAAGCCCATGAAGAAAATCCAACCATAGATTCGCGCGATATATGACGGACCAAACATAAAGGTAGCAATAACTGGGTTCAACGCAAGCGCACCGCCGAACGATAAACCAACCAAGGCTGCTCCTAAAGTAATCATCGCTCTGCTTTCAGAAATAGAGAGAACATACAACGAAAGAGCCATAAAGAGAGCAACGCCGACAAGAGCATTTTTAGGCCCTACTTTACCTGACACCCATCCCCAGGCAGGACGCCCAAGGCCATTATTAACGGACATCGCCTGGATTACAGTCGCCGCAATCGCTGGAGCCAAACCGATACCTACAGGCGGCGCGGCACCGGCAAATGCCGCCAGCTGACTGGTAGCCATCAGCCCACCAAAAATCGTCAGGAAGAAGGAAATGCCTGTGAACCAGAACAAGCCGTTCTTTACCGCTTCAGCCAATGTCAGATCTTCAGGATTAACGGCTACTGCCTGCTTCTGCACTGTAGCGCCGGCTGCTAAAGGCTGCCAGCCTTTTTCGGCGCTGAACTGATAATTTGCGGGCGGGAACTGAATAATGCTGGCAATGATACCAAGAACTACGGTGAACACGCCACCGGTCAGCAAATACGTGGTGCGCCAACCGTATGCTGCTATGCCGGCCGCCCAAAGCGGCGCGGCCACGAGCGCACCAATGCCAAAGCCTAAAACGGCGATACCAATCATTAAGCCGCGCTTTTCACGTTCGGGATACCAGCGTGATGTCAGGGCGATAGTGGCGGAGGTATAAGTTAAACCAATCCCGATCCCCAGAAGTACGCCGTAGGTCAACACCAGACCTGTCAAAGTAGTAATCTGGGAAGAAAGCACTTGCGAGGCCACCATTAAAACGGCGCCAAGCGCAAAAGGTTTTTTCGGCCCGAACTTATCGACGAAATACCCCCCAACGCCCATCACAAAACCGAAGACGAACATACATACGGAAAAGGCCAAAACTGTGTCAGCTCTTACCCAGCCAAACTCCGCCTCAAGCGGTCTGATAAAAATACTGAAAGCATAGGCCGCACCGCCCATTAAAGTTGTAAAAAGTCCAAGGACTGAGAAAATCCAGCGGTTTTTCACTAAATCTACCCCTAGCCAGCGGGGTGGTGAAGCAAGATTTTGACTATTACTCAATGTGTTCATCTCCTTTTTTTTAAATTTTGCATCCAAAATTTTACATCCTACCTAAGGCATGTCAGTCAAGTCAGCGCGTTCTTCACCTCCAAACTGTCTATTTTTTTCGGATTATTTCAAATTATAACTCAATTCTCAAAACTAGTCAACATTTTATATGAATTTTCTGAATTATCAGGCATAATGTCCTCTTTGCCTGATTGACCTAACTCAGGTCTGGCGGCCGCAGCAAGTGATTGACTATCGGCGAACAGAGATGGTATAATTATCGCAATTTAGTGAATTTTTTAATCTGGGAGGCAAAGTGACATGGCAGAAATTCAACTTTTTGTTGACGGTCGGGAACTTACTGTCGATGACAGTAAGACTATCCTCGAGGCGGCCACTGAAAACGGAGTTTATATCCCCCATCTTTGTCATCACTCTGACTTGAATCCTGCAGGAATCTGCAGGGTTTGCCTTGTTGAGGCCGATGGTGTTTTGGTGCCGTCCTGTCGCGCTCCGGTCGCTGCCGGAATGGTAGTAAAGACGGGCGGCGACTTGGTAAATAATGCGCGACGCTTGGCGGTGGAGCTTTTGGTGGTAAACCACCACGATGACTGCCTGGCCTGTGGCAAAAACAATGACTGTAAACTGCAAGAAGTAGCACGTTTCGTCGGTATTGACAAGGAACGTCTCAAGAGATTGAGGGCACGAGAACTGCGTCCGGTAGATGATTCCCATCCTTTTATTGTCAGAGATTACAATAAGTGTGTGCTTTGCGGAATCTGTGTGCGAACTTGCAACGAAATACCCTGCGTTGAAGCAATTGATTTCTCGTTCCGCGGTTATGACACAAAAATCAGCACGCTTAGCGATAAGCCTTTACAGGAATCTAAATGCGTATCTTGCGGCGAATGCCTAGTTCGCTGCCCTGTGGGAGCGCTGCTGCCCAAAAATGGGGCGCAGCCTGCTTACGAAGTTAAAACAGTTTGCAGTTATTGTGGTTGCGGCTGCGGGATATATCTTGGTGTCCGTGACGGCAAAGTCACCAGGGTGCGCGGCAACGAGGATAGTCCTGTAAATCAGGGGGAGCTTTGCGTTAAAGGACGCTTCGGCTATTCATACATCAATCATCCCGACCGCCTGACTACACCACTGATTAAACGCAACGGCAAGTTTGAAGAAGCTTCCTGGGATGAGGCGCTCGAATTGGTGGCGGAAAAGTTTCAGGAGGTTCAGGAAAAATACGGACCTGAATCTTTGGGAGGGCTAAGCTCAGCCCGGGCTACAAACGAAGATAACTATCTGTTTCAGAAATTATTGCGTTCCCTGGGCAGTAATAGCGTTGACCATTGTGCACGACTCTGACACGCCCCAACAGTGGTCGGTCTGGCCACTACCACAGGCAGCGGAGCTATGACAAACCCAATCAGTGATATTGAAGACGCGAAAACTATTTTGGTAGTTGGCTCAAACCCCTCTGCCAATCACCCCATCGTTGACTACCGGATGCGTAGAGCCGTAAAAAAGGGTGCTATGCTGATTGTTATTGATCCTCGCCGCACTCCTTTAGCTGACTTGGCTCATGTTTATCTGCAAATCAAACCCGGAACCGATGTAGCTATGCTCAATGGATTAATGCATGTCATTTTAAGGGATGGCTTGCTCGATAAAGATTTCATTGCCACTCGCACACACGGATTTGAGTATCTGAAAAACTTTATTATGGAGAAATACAATCCGGATTACGTTGCCAAGATAACAGGAGTGCTAGCAGAAGACATTGTCCGTGCTGCCCGTCTTTACGCTGAAGCTTCCAGCGCGGGGATTTTTTACTGCATGGGAATAACGCAGCATACTTGCGGCACTGAAAATGTGTTAGCTCTGACAAATCTGGCCTTAGCTACCGGCAACTTTGGCAAACCTCATGCCGGTGTAAACCCATTGCGCGGCCAGAACAATGTTCAGGGAGCCTGTGATATGGGGTGTTTACCCCATGTCCTGACCGGGTATCAGCCGTTACACAGCGACGGTTCCACTTATTGGCGGAGACTGGCGGGGAAAAAGACTGAAGATGATGCGGAACTTATCACCGCTCTGGAGTTTGATTTCTACGGCAAAACTCCGCAGGCAGTACCGGCGAATAGAGTAAGCGATCATCTGCGCGCCAAATTCTCGAAAGCTTGGGGTGTGGAACTATCCGATATTCCCGGCAGAACCATAAGTGATATGTTCCATCCAAATCCCAACAGATGGTGCAAGGCTTTATATATTATGGGAGAAAACCCGTTGCTCTCTTCTCCGGATTTGCTGCACGTGCGTGAAGCTCTGGAAGCCTTAGATTTCCTTGTCGTGCAAGATATTTTTCTGACAGAAACGGCTGAGCTGGCTGACGTTGTTCTGCCCGCAGCTACTTTCGCCGAAAAAGACGGCACATTTATCAATACGGAACGGCGAGTGCAAAGGATACGCCGTGCAATCCCGCCGGCCGGACAAAGCAAGCCTGACTGGGAAATCATTCAGGCTTTGGCACAAAAACTTAACCTTCCCTGGAATCATCTGTCTCCTAAGGAAATATGGGACGAAGTGCGTCAGCTTACACCCCATTATTTTGGCGGCATGAGCTACGATCGCTTAGAGGAACAAGGCTTACAGTGGCCCTGCCCAAATGAGGAGCATCCAGGTACGCCGATTATGCATCGCAAGTCCTGGCGTGGGGAAGAAGATAGGTTCGCCCGCGGCATCGGTCAGTTCTCCACAGTAGATTATCGTCCCCTCGCAACTGAAAAGCCTGATGATGACTATCCTTTTGTTTTAACTACAGCGCGCAAGCTTTATCATTATCACACCAGGAGCATGACTGCCAGGGTTAAAGGGTTAAATGAGCTGCTAAGTGAGGAACGCATGCAAATTAACCCCGAAGATGCCGAAAAATTAGGAATTGGCGCAGAGGATATCGTCAAAGTAACTTCAGCGCGCGGTTCGATTGAGACTCGCGTTGAGATTACCGAACAAGTACCTCAGGGCGTAGTAAGCATGAGCTTCCATTTTGCAAAGTCGGCGGCCAATGTCCTTACCAACCCTGCTGTTTGCAGTATGTCTGTGGCTTCAGAGTTAAAAGTGTCGATCGTGAACATCGAAAAATCTGAAAAGCGAGGTGTTCCTGCATGAGCGAGACACAAACACCGCCGGCACAAACATCAACAGAAGATTATCGCTGGCTGATTGGTCCGGAGCCTGTTTCTAAATCAGCGCATCCGGAAAAGGAAATGGCCCTGGTTGAAGGAGAAATGCTTCCTGTAGAAGATGCGTTGACTAAAATCGTCGAGATTGTCAGCCAAGCTAAAAAGCCGGTGATGGTTGTCCCGGCCCGCATGGTTCTCTGGTACTGGGAAGAAGGCGCCGCAGATAGGGCAAAAGCAATCAGAGAGTTAGCTGAAGCGATGGGGGTCGAAATTCGCCCGATCTATGACGTTCGCCCCGCCTACCCCATGACTAGAACAGCTTGCGAAATCAATCCTTACCATGGTGACCTGGTTATTGCCCATGAAAAATATGATGTTGTCATCTTTTACGGGGTCGACTGCCCATATGCTGATGTGGCATTAAAAATTATTGACCAGGGAACTAAATGTTATACAATCGCCCTGTGCGGAAAAATTGGACATATTGATGCCTCAATCACTTTGCGCGATACCAGTTTAGATCGTCTCAAAAAAATGGCAGAAATGTTTCGCAAACATAAGCAGGGGAAATAAAAAGCTAATTTAGATCTATTCAAAGGGAGGAATTTTCGATGCCCACATCTCCTGAAGCATCTGAGCAGAAAATCGAGCATATTTTTTCACGCTTTAAAGGTGAACGCAAGGAGCTAATCCCTATTCTCCAAACTGTCCAAGAAATGTATGGTTATCTCCCGGAAGAAGCTTTAAAGGAGGTAGCCAGATTTACTTCGGTCTCAGAAAGCCAAGTATACAGCACGGCAACGTTTTACGCTCAATTCCACTTTAAAAGACGCGGCAAGCACAATATAAAGGTGTGCTGCGGCACGGCTTGCCATGTGAGGGGTGCTGCGCCTCTGCTGGAGGCCTTTGAGCGTGAGCTGGGTATTGAATGCGGTGCTACAACAGATGATTTCGAGTTCAACCTGGAAAGAGTGGCTTGCGTCGGCTCGTGTGCCTTGGCTCCCGTTGTGATGGTTGACGATAACGTATTTGGACTAATGGAAACAAAGAGGGTCAGTGAATGCCTTGTACCAAAAGGAGTTGACAACGAATGAGTGCAAAGCAGTTCTCAACCCGGATAGATACGCCGTCAAAGCTTGCCGAAACAAAAGAAATCTGCCAGGCTGCTTTTGCCAGACAGAAATCAAGATTTTTAGTATGTGCCGGCACAGGATGTGTAGCCATGGGCTCTTTGCAGGTTTTAACGGAGTTTAAACGCCTAATCGCTGAGCGTGGCTTAAACGTTGATGTCGAATTGCTTTTTGAAGGACATGAGGCAAAGACTGCCGTTGCTTTTAGCGGTTGTCACGGTTTTTGTGAAAGAGGGCCGCTTGTCCGTTTTGAGCCTCTTGGCATCTTTTACACTAAAGTTCAGAAAACTGACGTCGCTGAGATTCTGGAAGCTGCCCTTGACAACGACGCAGTTGTTGAGCGGCTTCTGTATCAAGACCAAGACGGCAACCGCTGTCTTACAGAGCACGATGTGCCATTTTACAGGGGACAGCAAAGAATAGCACTTGAACGATGCGGTGCGACCAACCCTGAAGAGATCAGAGAGTACTTTGCTCAAGGAGGCTATCAAGCTTTAGCTAAAGTACTGTCGACGTATACACCGGAGCAGGTTATCGAAGCAGTTGATAGCTCCGGTTTGCGTGGTCGCGGCGGTGCCGGCTTTCCTACGGCAAAAAAGTGGTCTTTCTGTCGTGCAGCCTCTGGAGATCTTAAATATATGATTTGCAACTGTGACGAGGGTGACCCGGGGGCGTTTATGGATCGTTCGGTGCTGGAAGCAGATCCACATGCTGTCCTTGAGGGGATGGCTATAGCCGCTTATGCCATTGGCGCCACAAAAGGTTATCTTTATGTGCGCGCTGAATATCCCCTGGCGATTGCCCGTTTGCAAAAAGCCATGGAACAGGCACGACAGTGGGGAGTGCTCGGTGAAAATATTATGGGTAGCGGGTTTAGCTTTAATCCGGAAATTTTCCATGGAGCAGGCGCATTTGTCTGCGGTGAAGAAACAGCGCTTATTGCCTCAATTGAAGGATGGCGCGGCTTCCCACGTATCCGCCCTCCTTTTCCGGCGATCAAGGGACTATTTGGCAAACCTACTGTCATCAACAACGTGGAGACGCTGGCTAACCTTCCGCACATCCTCCAGCACGGAGCGGCACAATTTGCGGCTGTCGGCACGGAGAAAAGCAAAGGAACTAAAGTATTTGCTCTTACAGGCAAACTGCGTAACACGGGTTTAGTTGAAGTGCCGATGGGCATAACTATCCGCGATGTAATCTTTGACATCGGCGGCGGCACTTCTGAGGGTACAAAATTTAAAGCTGTGCAAATCGGTGGTCCTTCAGGCGGCTGTCTGCCGGAGGAACTCTTAGATCTGAAAGTAGACTTTGATTCGCTAAGAAGTGCCGGATCTATGATGGGTTCAGGCGGGATGGTAATCCTGGACGAAACATCCTGTATGGTTGATATCGCCAGATATTTCCTGGAGTTTACCTCACATGAATCCTGCGGCCAGTGCACACCCTGTCGCGATGGTGTTTATCAAATGTTGCAAATTCTGACTGATATTACTTGCGGCAAAGGGCGTCCGGAGGATCTGGCACTGCTGGAAGAAATGGGACGGACTATTATTGCTGGGTCCATCTGCGGCCTAGGCAAAACTGCCCCTAATCCTGTATTAAGTACCTTGCGCTATTTCAGACACGAATACGAAGCCCATATTCATGATCAGGCTTGTCCGGCGCTAAGCTGCAAGGAACTAATCGCATTTTGGATTGACCCCGATAAATGCAAGGCGTGCGGACAATGCCGGAAGGCCTGTCCTGCAGAAGCGATTATTGGTGAGAAAAAGGTTCCTCACGTTATTGAACAGAGCAAGTGTAACAAGTGTGGCATTTGCTTTGAAACCTGTCCCGACAAATTTAGTGCTGTAAGCAAAGTAACCGGACGACAGAAAGATGCTCTTTTAGCAGGAGCTTAATACGGACTTCCAGAAGAAGATAGATTAACGACAAAAAATAAAGGGCCTGCTAAGACGCAGCCCAGAAATATGAATAGCTTTTTCAATTTCATAGCAGGCGCTTCCTGCTATTTTTTTATTCAAAATAACGCTGGTAGCTGCTGCAAATAAATTTAGCGGAATTGCCTAATTACTGCTTTTAACACCGCCTTAAACTGCCGCTTACAACTCCTGGTCAAGCCTAAAGAGAAACACCCTTTCACCGGTCTTTGTACTGATATCGGTATGCAAACTGATAACTTTCCTCTGTGTAACTTTAAAAATAATTTCTTCAAGTTCGGGACGTCCCTGTTCAATCAGTTGCTGGCGCAATTTTTTGATCAGGTTCATCCCCTCCTTATTGCGGGAAAGGTAATACTCTGCTTGAGAAATAACTCCTTTTAAGGTGACAATAATCATGTTGCGCAAGATGTCAGTCTTTGCCTCTGTAGGTCCTCGACCCAGATATTCCCGTTCCCAATTAATAATCGCCTTAGTGATTTCATCTTCCATTTGTCCCTTGCTCTGAGCCATCGGCAAACCTACCTTTAAAAAGTGATTTTTAGAAAAATAATAAGCTATCTCAGCTTAAAATTCAAGCATAGATTTTTCTGCCTAAATTTTTCTGCCGACAATTAACAGCCGTCTAAATTAACGCTGTTCAAAAGCAGATTTGCTGCCGTATATGGGTCAATCTCACGTGAAATAATCCGTTCGACTATTGATTCAAAACCATCGCTTCTATAGACTTGTGCCCACACGATATTTTTAATCTTATCTTCGATCAAATCAAGCACATCACGGCGAATTCTCTCTCCACGGTTTTTTTGCAGCCGCCCGCTGCCTTCCAAAAAATCACGGTGCTTTTCAATGGCGTCAAACATTTCCTCAATCCCGCTGCCATCGAGTGTGCTGGTGCGCACAATGGGCGGTCGCCATTGCTTAACACCGCTTAAATCGAGCATTATGCTTATTTCCGAACAGGTACGATCTGCCCCGGGCATATCTGCTTTGTTAACCACAAAAATATCGGCTATTTCCATAATTCCTGCCTTCATAATCTGGATACCGTCACCCCCGGCCGGAGTAAGCGTCACTATTGTGGTATCGGCATATTTTATAATATCTACTTCGGACTGACCAACTCCCACAGTTTCTATTAAAATCACATCTTTACCGAAAGCATCAAATACCTGCAGCACATCTTTGGTGGCCCGGGCCAATCCACCCAAACTGCCGCGTGTCCCCATGCTCCGGATAAAGATCTGCTTATCCAGAGCATGCTCCTGCATACGGATACGATCGCCTAAGATGGCGCCGCCGCTAAAGGGGCTGGTTGGATCCACAGCAATCACTGCGACACTTAAGCCTTGTTTGCGCAAGATATTTAACAAGCAGTCAACAAGGGAACTCTTCCCTGCGCCGGGCGAGCCGGTAATCCCCACCACAAAGGCTCTGCCCGTATGGGGGTAGAGCCGGCTAAGAATCTTGTTTTTTTCAGGATCTTCGTTCTCAATCAAGGAAATTGCCCGAGCAGCCATGCGGCGCTCCCCGTCTAAAATTCCTTGAACAATTTTTTCAAGCACAAAAAGATTCCTCCGTTATGTTGGAGCTCTCACTCCCGCGCTCTTAGTATTCCATGCCTTTTCTCGCCTTGACGCCGGCACTGTAATGGTGCTTAATTTCTTTTATTTCGCTGACCATATCGGCTGCGTCAATTATTTCCTGCGGTGCATTTCGACCGGTCAGCACCACATCCACATTAAGCGGCCGCTCCGCGAGCATCTGCAGCACTTCCTCCACAGGCAGCAAGCCGTAATCCATGGCAACATTGATTTCATCAAAAATAACCAGGCTGTATTTCTCGCTCAACAAAGCATCCTTGCCCTGCAAAAAACATTTCCGTGTCTCGCGAATATCCTCCTCCTGCAACAATTGTCCACGAACAAGTACCTTCGCTTTGCCGCTCTGCACTACGGTGAAATCAGGCAAAAATTTTTGAATCGCCTGAATTTCCCCGTATTTTGGATTATTCTTGCCAAACTGTACCATAAATACTTTTGCGCCATGCCCGCTTGCCCTCAGCGCAAGGCCAAGAGCCGCCGTCGTTTTTCCTTTGCCATTGCCGGTATAAACCAGCACTAAGCCCTTTTTTTCATTCAAAATAGAGCCCCCCCTTTTTTTGTATTTTATGGCCGCTCTACTGCGCTAATAATCCCCTTCTCCTATTGCCCGCAAATCCCCGCCCCCCCTCACCCTACCCTCTCCCCCCAAAGGGTGGAGAGGGTTCTGACGGACCACAGGGACGGTTCTCGTGGATTAGTTTTGGGGGGAGAGAAGCCAAAGCAGGTTAAGTACCACCCATCCAAGGGAGGGGAATTTTCGACCGCAGGGACGGTTCTCGTGGATTACTTTTGGATAGCAGGGACGGTTCTCGGAAAAAAGTTGCCAGGTTCTACCCTTTAATCAAGCGGGAAATAACCAACCGTTGCACTTCATTTGTACCTTCGTATATCTGGGTAATTTTTGCATCTCTCATCATCCGTTCCACCGGGTATTCACGGCTATATCCATAGCCACCGAAAATCTGAACCGCATTCGTGGCAATCTCCATCGCCGCATCGGAAGCAAAGAGTTTTGCCATTGCACTAGCCTTGCCGTAAGGCATTTTCTCCTGCTCAAACCAGGCTGCCTGATAGGTTAAAAGACGAGCTGCCTCAAGCTTGGTAGCCATATCAGCCAGCATAAAGGAAACAGCCTGAAAATTAAAGATGGGTTGACCAAACTGTTCGCGGTCCTTAGCGTAATTTAAGGCCGCCTCAAAGGCGCCTTGCCCAATGCCTACGGCTTGGGCAGCAATCCCGTTGCGGCCGCCGTCTAACGTACTCATGGCAATCTTGAAACCGTCCCCCTCGTTGCCCAGCAAATTCTCTTTCGGCACTTTGCAATCCTCAAACACAAGCTCACATGTACTTGAAGCACGAATGCCCATTTTTTTCTCGTGGCCGCCCACGCGGAACCCGGCAAACTGCTTATCCACAATAAAAGCGCTGATCCCCTTGGCTCCTTTACTCTTATCGGTAACGGCAAAAACAACACAAATTTCTCCGTCCCCGTTCGTTATAAAAATTTTCGAGCCGTTCAGCACATAATGATCGCCTGCCAATTTTGCCGAGGTTCTCATCCCGAGAGCATCCGTGCCGGCAGAAGGCTCAGTCAGACCATAACAGCCCAAAGCGCTCCCTTGCGCCAGTCGCCGTAAATATTTCTGCTTTTGCTCTTCTGTACCGTATTTCCAAATCGGCCAAGAACAAAGAGAAATATGAGCGGATAATGTCACGCCGGTAGAAGCACAGACTCGGGAAAGTTCCTCAACAGCTATTACATAGGCCAAAAAATCTGAACCGGAGCCGCCGTATTTTTCCTCCCAGGGAATCCCGGTAAGACCCATGCCGGCCATCTTTTCAAAGATTTCGCGGGAAAACTCCTCTTTCTCATCCCGTTCCGCAGCAGTTGGGGCAACTTCTTTCTCAGCAAACTCCCGCACCATTTTGCGGATCATTTCATGCTCCGGCGACAATTTAAAATTCATACTTTATCCTCCTCTTAAAGGGCTATACTACTTACTGCTCTCGGCGTAAAGCTTTCCTGCCGATGTCTCTCCGATAGTGGGCACCCGGAAAAGAAATCTTTTCCACCGCTTCATATGCTTTGTGCAGTGCTTCCTGCAAACTGCTGCCCCAGCCGGTGACGCCAAGAACCCGTCCTCCGGCGGTAACAGTTTTATCGTCTTTTTGCGCCGTGCCGGCATGAAAAACATAAACATCTGTCAGTCGTGCCGCCTGCGCCAAACCTGTGATTATTTCGCCTTGCTTGTACTGCCCGGGATAACCCCCTGCAGCCATCACCACACAAGCTGTGTGATTATCATGCCACTCAATTTGTTGTTCAAAAAGACTGCCATTAATCACTGCAAGCATGATGGTAGGCAGATCGCTCTTTAAGCGCGGCAGCACCGCCTGGCACTCCGGGTCTCCGAAACGCACATTATATTCTAAAACTTTAGGGCCGGTTTTAGTAATCATCAGTCCGGCATAAAGAATGCCCCTAAAAACTATGCCCTCACTAGCCAGTCCGGCAACAGTGGGGCGCAGAATTTTCTCTTCCACCTCTGCCAGCAATTCCCTGCTAAGCACCGGCGCCGGCGAATAAGCGCCCATCCCGCCGGTGTTGGGACCTCTATCGCCGTCATATACAGCTTTGTGGTCCTGCGCGGAAACCATCGGAATTACGGTGCGGCCGTCGCTAAACGCCAGCACAGATACTTCCTCCCCAGCTAAAAATTCTTCAATGACAACCCGGTTTCCTGCCTCGCCATACTCCCGTAGCACCATAATCCGCCTTACAGCATCAGCCGCTTCCTCCGGTGTCGCCGCCACGACAACACCTTTGCCCGCCGCAAGCCCGTCGGCTTTAACCACAATTGGCGCACCCTTTTCTTTTAAATAAGCAAAAGCGCTGTCGGCGGAAGTAAAGGTGCGGCTCTCTGCTGTAGGAATCCGGTATTTTTCCATCAGCGCTTTAGCAAAAGCCTTGCTTCCTTCTAACTGTGCCGCCGCTTTGTTTGGGCCAAACACAAGCAAACCTGCCTCAAGAAAGATGTCTGCCAAGCCCGCCGTAAGCGGCGCTTCCGGACCGACGACTGTGAGAGCGATTTTATTGTTGCGGGCAAACTCCAACATTTTTTCCTGCTGATCAATCGCGATAGGTACGCATTCCGCCAGTTCAGCTATCCCGGCGTTTCCCGGCGCGCAAAACACTTTTTCTACTCGAGGGCTCTGTAGCAGCTTCCAAACAAGCACATGCTCGCGGCCGCCGCTTCCCACTACTAATACGCGCATAAACTTCCTCCCGCACTTAATGCTTAAAAAAACGTGTACCTGTCAGCATCATGGCAATACCATGCTCATTGCAAGCTTGCGTCGATTCCTGGTCTTTTAAGGAACCACCCGGCTGCACAACAGCTTTTACCCCTGCTTGCCGCGCCAAATCGACCGTGTCACGGAAGGGGAAGAAGGCGTCTGAGGCGAGCACACTGCCCTCCGCCTTGCCGCCCGCCTGTTCTATAGCAATTTTAGCAGCACCCACCCGATTCATCTGCCCTGCGCCAATCCCGACTGTCTGACCGTTTTTTACTAAAACTATGGCGTTGGACTTGACATGTTTCACTACTTTTAAGCCAAAAATCATATCCTGAAGCTGTTGCGGTGTCGGTTTGGCGTCAGTCACAACACTCCAATCTTTATCATGAATAACCTTGTTATCAACTTCCTGGACCAACAGGCCCCCGGAAACCTTCTTTACATCAAAAACTTCCCGCTTCACAGGCAATGGTGCCTGCAGAACACGGAGATCCTTCTTTTTTGCCAAAATCGCCAACGCATCCGCGTCGTATCCCGGAGCTATAATCACTTCCAAGAAGATTTCGCTCATCTTTTCGGCCGTCTTGGCATCAAGCTTACCGTTTAACGCCACAATGCCGCCAAAAATAGAGACAGGGTCAGCCTCATAAGCCAATTCATATGCCGCATAAATACTGTTGCTCACAGCCACGCCGCACGGATTAGCATGCTTAACGGCCACAGCTGCCGGCTCGGCAAATTCCTGCACAAGCTCCCAAGCGGCATTCAAATCATTAATATTATTGAAAGAAAGCTCTTTGCCTTGCAACTGCGAGGCATGTGCCACTGTGCCGGGCGCCGCGTTTGGCTCGCGGTAAAAAGCAGCTCTTTGCTGCGGATTTTCCCCATAGCGCAGATCCTGCACTTTGCTAAACGGCAGGACTAGTGTTTCGGCAAAAAAAGGCGCATCCTTCACCTGTTTGTAAAGCCAGCCGGAAATCATAGCGTCATATTCCGCGGTATGGCTAAACGCTTCAACCGCCAAAGCAAAACGAGTTTCCTCACTGATCTCCCCTTGTTGCCTCAACTCTTCCAGTATTGAATTGTAACGAGCCGGATTGACGACAACAGCCACATCCTTAAAATTTTTGGCTGCGGAACGAACCATCGTGGGGCCGCCAATATCTATGTTTTCAATCGCTTGTGCCAATGTTACGTCCGGCTTTGCCACTGTCTGTGCAAACGGGTAAAGGTTAACCGCCACAATATCGATAGAGCCAATGCCGTGCTCCTCCATTTGTTGACGGTGCTGCAGAATATCACGACGGGCAAGAATGCCGCCGTGGATTTTCGGGTGAAGCGTTTTGACGCGGCCGTCCAAAATTTCCGGGAAACCGGTAATCTCAGAGACGCTTTTCACCGGAACTCCGGCATCAGCCAAAGCTTTTTTTGTTCCTCCGGTAGAAATAACGGTGAAACCCAGCTCCACCAGACCTCTTGCAAAATCTACCAGCCCAGTTTTATCCGATACGCTTAACAATGCCAACTTACTCATCTATAACGCACCTTCTTCCCATAAATTTAATTTTACCCTGGACCCAGAGATTGATTGCTTTCGGGTAGAGTTTATGTTCCAATTTTCGGATCCGCTCATGCAAAATTTCCGCCGTATCATTGTCATAAACCGCAACTGCTTCCTGAAGCAAAATCGGTCCGGTGTCCATCCCCTCATCTACAAAATGGACGGTACAGCCGCTGATTTTCACACCATAGGCTAAGGCGTCAGCCACGCCGTGCCCTCCCGGAAATGCCGGCAACAGGGAGGGATGTATGTTTAAAACTCGTTCTTTAAACACCGAAAGAAAAACCGGCGTAATCAAACGCATATACCCTGCCAGCACTACCAAGTCAATCTGCGCTTCTTCAAGCACACATACCACATGACGGTCGAACTCTTCCCGCGAAGCGTAGTCTTTAGCTCTTATGTATTTCGTCGGCACATTTCGCTTTTTGGCGCGCTCCATGGCATATGCTTCTTTTCTATCACTTAGCACCAACACCACTTCAGCGTCCCGAATCTCTCCGCTGTCAATCGCCTGAAAAATAGCCTGCAGATTGCTCCCGCTGCCGGAGGCTAACACCGCAATTCTTTTCTTCATCTTTTTTTCACCTACCTGCTAGCAGCTAAAAGTCAGAGCCGCACTCCTTCTCCCTTCACCACTTCTCCTAATAGGAGCGGAGTTTCACCCATTTCTCCTAAGATGGTCATCGCTCTGTCGGTATCGTCTTTTGCGATTACCAATACAAAGCCGATGCCCATGTTAAACGTGCGAAACATCTCATCCTGCGAAACATCACCCAATCGCTGCAAGAGGGCAAATACCGGAGGAACCGTCCACGCCTGCCGCTCTAAAGAAACGCCTAACCCCGGCGGCAAACAGCGCGGCACGTTTTCAGGCAACCCGCCGCCGGTAATATGCGCCATGCCCCGCACAGTAATTTTTGCCAGCAAATTTAAAACCGACCGCACATATATTTTCGTCGGTGTCAGTAATTCCTCGCCCAGGGTTTTCCCTAGTTCCGCAATATAACTGTCCAGGGACCAGCGGGCGCTCTCAAAAAATATCTTTCTGGCAAGCGAAAAACCATTGCTATGCAAACCGCTTGCCGGCAGACCGATGAGCGAATCACCCGCTTGGCTGCCGCTGCCGTTAACAAGCTTTTGCCTTTCAACTACTCCAACCGCAAATCCTGCCAAATCATATTCGCCGTCCGGGTAAAAGCCGGGCATTTCCGCCGTCTCACCGCCTAAAAGAGCACAGCCGGCAAGACGGCAGCCGACGGCAACACCACCAACAATTTCCGCCACTTTTGCCGGCTCCAAACGGCCCATCGCCAAATAATCCAGAAAAAAAAGCGGCTCTGCACCCTGAACCAGAATATCGTTGACACACATGGCTACCGCATCCTGTCCGATAGTATCATGTTTATCTGCCATAAAAGCAATTTTCAGCTTCGTGCCCACCCCGTCGGCACCTGATACCAGCACCGGCTCTTTGTATTTATGCGTGTCCAAGGCAAATAAACCGCCGAAACCGCCTAGCTCGCTCAGCACTTCCGGACGGAAGGTGGAACGCACCGCAGCGCCCATCAAGCGTACCGCTTCGTTACCGGCGTCAATATCTACTCCCGCCTTCTTATATGTGTCAGCCACAGCCGCCGCACACTCCTTCCTCTTCGTCGGCAAGCGCGTACTTGCCGCTGCACTTGCCTTTTCCTAAGGGATAGTACCCGCTAAAACAGGCTGTGCAAAATCCTTCCGCCGGCAGATCCATACACTCCAGCATCCCTGCCTCACTGATAAAACCGAGTGAATCGGCGCCAATTGCTTTGGCGATTTCGTTCACACTCATCCGCGCCCCGATTAACTCAGCCGAACTGGACGTGTCTATTCCATAATAACAGGGAGAAATTACCGGCGGAGAGCTGATTCTCACATGAACTTCTTTTGCACCGGCATTTCTTAGCATCTCAATAATTTTAAGCGACGTAGTGCCGCGCACAATGGAATCGTCCACCATAATAATCCGCTTTCCTTCCACAATTTGGCGCACAGGATTTAGTTTCAGGCGCACGCCTAGGGAACGGATCTCCTGAGACGGCTGGATAAAAGTCCGCCCGATATAGCGGTTTTTAATGAAACCCATCTCGTAGGGCAAGCCTAATTGCTCTGCGACGCCTGATGCGGCAGACAATGAAGAGTCCGGCACACCGGTAACAATATCAGCATCTGCCGGCTGTTCCTGAGCCAGCTTGCGTCCGAGACGCTTGCGCACCATATGGACGTTTTTACCGTGCAGATTGCTGTCTGGACGGGCAAAATAAATAAACTCAAAAACACAGAGCGATTTTTTTTCCGAGCGTGCATAATTGATAAAGTGCGGGCCTTTCTTGTCAATCACCACCAACTCACCCGGTTCAATATCCCGCACAAACTCTGCGCCTATAGTATCAAAGGCGCAGGTTTCCGACGCCAACACATAGCCGCCTGCCGTTTCCCCCAAAGAGAGAGGTCGGATGCCTTGCGGGTCACGCAAACCGATTAACTTATCAGCCGTCATAATCACAAAGGTAAAGGCGCCGCGCAAACGAGGCAACGCTTTTTGCAGCGCAGCCACAATCTCCTGCTCTCCTGAACGTGCGATTAAATGGGCAATCAGCTCGCTATCTGTCGTAGCCTGAAAGATGGAGCCTTCTTCTTCCAGTGAGTGGCGCAGCTCATGTCCGTTGACTAGGTTGCCGTTATGTGCGATCGCTAAGGAACCGCTCCTGTAACGAATTAAAAGGGGCTGAGCATTGACTAACAAGCTGGATCCGGTGGTCGAATAGCGAACATGTCCCACAGCGATATGGCCGGGGAGCAGTGCCAGCTTGCCTGTGTCCTGAAATACTTCCGAAACCAGGCCCATGCCTTTTTCGCCCCGGATTTTCCTGCCGTCGGAAACAGCAATGCCTGCGCTCTCCTGTCCGCGATGTTGCAGAGCATAAAGCCCATAATATGCCATTTGCGCCACATTGCTGCCCGGAGCATAAATCCCCAGCAAACCGCATTCTTCGCGCATTTTCTCTGCAGTCAAATCTATCATTTCAGTAAACATCCGATAGCCTCCCGCCAGGCGTGTTTCATTTTATCAAGCGGCAGATTAATAACTTCCCGCCCATCTAACGTCAAAGATAGCCTTTCACCGCCTGTTCTCCCGATTACTCTTGCCGGCACGTTTTCCTGCGCCGCAAGCGCAAGCAGCACTTCCACTTTATCTGCCGCCACACTCAGCAAAACACGAGACTGGCTTTCACCAAACAACAGGCTGTCGCTGCGCAAGCCGTTAGAATGCAACTCAACGGCTGCCGCAATATTATTGCCGAAAGTACACTCCGCGAGCGCCACTGCCAGGCCGCCTTCCGAAAGGTCATGGGCCGATTTGAGCAGGTCTTTGCCGATGGCGCCCAAGAGAAGTTTGTGGAGAGCCTTTTCCTTGTCCAATTCAAGTGCCGGAGGCATCCCTGCCACCTTGCCATGTATCGTCGCCAGATATTCGCTACCGCCCAGCTCCTCATACGTTTCACCTAACAAGACAATTAAATCGCCGTCAGCCTTAAATTCCTGGGTACAACGTTTCTCCACATCTTCCAACAATCCCACCATGCCCACCGTAGGTGTGGGATAAATAGCTTCCCCGTTTGTTTCGTTGTAAAAAGAAACATTACCGCCGATCACCGGCGTGGCAAAGGCAAGGCAAGCCTCACTGATCCCTTCCACAGCTTTGCGAAACTGCCAAAAAATTTCCGCTTTCTCCGGATTGCCAAAGTTTAGGCAGTCTGTAACGGCAAGCGGCTCACCGCCGCTGCAAACCAGATTGCGAGCCGCTTCCGCTACCGCAATTTTTCCGCCGAGATAAGGATCAAGGTAAACATAACGTGAATTGCAGTCCACAGTCATGGCCAACCCTTTCTTCGTTCCCCGCAGACGCAATACTGCCGCGTCAGAACCTGGCAAAACCACGGTGCAAGTACGCACCATGTAATCATACTGCTGCCAAACCCATTCTTTGCTGGCAATATTTGGTGCGGACAAAAGCTGTAAAAGCACTTTTTCCGCATCGTCTAAATCCGGGATCTCAGCAAGCTGTAACTGTGCAGTCGTTCTCAGATAAACCGGTTCGACAAAAGCGGGACAATATACCGGCGCATCTTCCGCCAGACTGCGCGCAGGCAGCTCTGCCACCACCTTGCCTCCCATCCGGACACGCAAAATCCCATCTTCCGTCACATGTCCGATAGTAGTAGAGGTAAGTCCCCAGCGACGGAAAACTTCATGAACTTTCCCTTCCTTTTCCGGGAGAACCACCATCAACATTCTTTCCTGCGACTCGGAGAGCATGATTTCATAAGGCGTCATTCCCTGCTCACGGCAGGGAACACGATCCAATTCAATCTCAAGCCCTGTACCGGCACGACTAGCCATTTCAGAGGTAGCACAAGTCAGTCCGGCGCCGCCCAAATCCTGAATACCCACCACATCGTCGTTATGAATCAACTCCAAACAAGCTTCAAGCAGCAGTTTTTCCATAAACGGATCGCCCACCTGCACGGCAGGCCTTTTTTCTTCTGACGCAGCGCTTAGCTCTTCCGAGGCGAATGTCACACCGTGCATCCCGTCACGACCGGTGCGGGCGCCAACCAGTATGACCGGGTTCCCTGTACCGCTCGCCTGTCCGCGTTTAATTTTGTCTGTCTCCAGCAGGCCGACGCACATGGCGTTGACCAGCGGGTTTCCCTGGTAACAAGTGTCAAAATATACTTCACCGCCGACGGTTGGAATCCCGATGCAGTTTCCGTACCCGGCGATGCCGCTCACCACGCCGTTGAAAATATAGCGGGCACGAGCATCTTCCATGCTGCCAAAGCGCAACGAATTAAGCAGTGCAATCGGACGGGCGCCCATGGTAAAAATATCGCGGATAATCCCGCCCACACCTGTGGCAGCTCCCTGATATGGCTCGATCGCAGAGGGATGATTGTGAGATTCAATTTTAAAACAAACGGCCAATCCGTCACCGATATCCACAATGCCCGCATTTTCCCCGGGACCTTGTAAAACACGCTCCCCTTTCGTCGGGAAAGTACGTAAAACTTCTTTGGAATTTTTATAGGAGCAATGCTCAGACCACATCACACTATACATGCCCAACTCCACATAATTAGGGTCGCGGCCGATGATTTCGGTAATCAGCTGATATTCTTCATCTTTCAAGCCCATCTTACGCCAATCTTCAGCTCTCATCGGGAACCCTCCCAGCTCTTAAGAATAGATTGGAAAATAAGCCGGCCATCCTCTGAGCCGAGCGCCGCTTCGCCTGCCCGTTCCGGATGCGGCATCATTCCTAAAACATTTTTCGCTTCGTTGCAGACACCGGCAATATTGTAGAGAGAACCGTTAGGATTGGCGGCATCAGTAATCTCACCGTCTGCCGTAGCGTAACGAAAGACAATTTGACCGTTCGCTTCCATACGCCGCAAAGTGTCTGCGTCTGCGTAGTAATTGCCCTCCCCATGCGCAATCGGGATTCTTAACAGCCGCCCTGTCTCGATTCCTAAAGTAAAAGGAGTCTGCCTGTTTTCTACTTTCAGGTGGGTAAAAATACAACGAAACTGTAAACAAAGATTACGGTACAGCGCCCCAGGCAGCAGACCTGCTTCCAGCAACACCTGAAAGCCGTTACAAATTCCTATCACCAGTCCGCCGCTACGAGCAAAGGCAACTACCGACTTCATCACCGGCGAGAAACGGGCAATGGCGCCGCAGCGCAAATAATCTCCATAAGAAAAACCGCCCGGCAAAATAAGACAGTCAAAGCCTGAGACACTCTCCTCCTGATGCCAGATGTAGTCCGCCTGCTCGCCCAGCACGTCTTTAACCAGATGGTAAGCGTCTAAGTCACAATTGGAGCCGGGAAAGACAACCACGCCGAATTTCATTGCTTAAACCTCCGCCAGCTCAAAAGTATAGTCCTCAATCACTGGATTAGTTAAGAGCCGTTCGCTCATTTCCCTCACTTGTGCTTCTGCTTCCTGATAATTGCCGGCGGCAAAGCTCACTTCCAGATATTTACCGATACGCACATCCTGCACATTGCCGTATCCCAGCGAAGCCAGCGCTTTTTCAACAGCCTGTCCCTGCGGATCCAACACGCTCTTTTTTAGCAGCACCTTAATTTCCGCTTTCCACATCTTTAATTCCCTCCCGTCAATCTGCGCAAAATTTCCTCGTACGCTTCCTCTACTCCGCCTAAATCGCGTCGAAAACGATCCTTATCAAGTTTTTCTCCCGTTTCTGCATCCCAAAAACGACATGTGTCCGGGGAAATTTCGTCGCCCAACAAAAGGCTGCCGTGGAAAACTCCAAACTCCAGCTTAAAATCCACCAAGACGATCCGACGCTCTTGCAATGCGCTAGTGAGAATTTCGTTAATCTCAAGAGCGGTGGCAGCAAGTTTCCGCACTTGTTCTTCCGTGGCAATTCCAAGAGCATACAAATGATACTCATTAATCATCGGGTCATTTAATCCGTCGTCTTTATAATAAAGCTCCAACACGGGACGACGCAGGCTTGTGCCTTCCTCAAGACCAAGCCGTTTAGCAAGACTGCCTGCCGCTATATTACGCACAACCACTTCGACTTTTAGAATTTCGAGCTTTTTGACAAGCATCTCCCGTGCCGATAACTGTCTAACGTAGTGGCTGTCAATCCCCTTTGCCGCCAGCAACTCAAAAAAGTAGCTCGAGATTTTGTTATTAAGAGCTCCCTTGTTTTGAATTTTTCCTTTTTTTAGGCCGTTGAAGGCTGTGGCATCATCTTTATAATCCACAATCACTAAATCCGGATCAGCGGTAGCATACACTCTTTTGGCCTTGCCTTCATAAAGCAACTCTCTTTTTTCCATATAATCTTCTCCTTTTAAGCATTAAATAGTTAAGGCAAATGAGGCTACACGCCGCAAAACCACGCTCCTAGATTCCCACCTTCACAAAAATATCAGCCACATGACGGAGATGAAAAGATGGATCGAAACATGCGTCAAGACCTGCCGGCGTCAGCAGCTCCAGAATAATTTTATCCTCGGCAAGCAGTTCTTTAAAAGGCTGCTGCTCTTCCCAAGCTCTCATAGCATATCTTTGCACCAAATCATATGCATCCTCGCGCTTCATCCCTTTTTCAATCAAAGTGAGCAGCACCTTCTGCGAGAAGGTAAGCCCAAGCGACCGTTCCATATTTTTTTGCATATTTTCCGGATAAACATGCAAATCAGCAATAATTCGCGTCATGCTACGCAACATATAATTCAACAAAATAGTACTGTCAGGCACTATAACCCGCTCAGCAGAAGAATGGGAAATATCACGCTCGTGCCAAAGTGTAATATTTTCTAAAGCGACCAACGCGTTCGCCCTGATAATGCGGGAAAGACCGCTGATTTGTTCGCAGTTGACAGGATTGCGTTTGTGTGGCATGGCGGAAGACCCCTTCTGTCCGCTATAAAACGGTTCTTCCACTTCACGCGTTTCTGTCTTTTGCAGTCCGCGGATTTCCGTGGCCAGCTTATCTAATGTGCCGGCAATAACGGCGAGCGTAGTCAGATACTCAGCGTGTCTGTCCCGCTGTAAAATTTGCGTGGAGATGGGCGCCGGTTGCAGTCCCATTTTCAGGCAAACATAACTTTCCACAAAAGGGTCTATGTTAGCATATGTTCCCACGGCACCTGAGAGTTTACCGTAGGCAATATTCTCCATGGCTCTTACCATCCGCACGCGGTTCCGCTCCACTTCCGCAACAAACAAAGCCATTTTCAGCCCAAAAGTAGTCGGTTCGGCATGAACACCGTGCGTTCGCCCCATCATCAAAGTATATTTATGTTCTCTGGCCTTTTCTTTCAACACAACCAAAAGCGCAGCCAAGTCAGCCAAGATCAACTCTGCCGCTTCCTTCATTAAGGCGGCCAGTGTCGTGTCTGCCACATCGGAAGAGGTAAGGCCGTAATGAATATATTTTGACTCCTCTCCCAAGCTCTCTGCAACGCAGCGGGTAAAAGCGACCACGTCATGGCGAGTCTCGGCCTCAATCGCCAAAATCCTCTCCACGCTAAAGCATGCCTTCTCGCGAATTAAAGCTACCGCGGCATCAGGGATAACACCTAACTTGGCCCACGCCTCACAGGCGTAAATCTCAAGTTCAAGCCACTTTTTAAACTTGTTTTCTAATGTCCAAACTGCCGCCATTTCCGGCAGAGAATAGCGCTCAATCAACAGTTTCACCTCTTGTTGCCGGCTTTATTTTAACTGCCGGCCGTTTCCAGCTTTCTGGCAAGATAGGCTTGCCAACCTTTTTCTTCTAGTACTGTAGCTTTCCCTTCCACCATCCGGCATAAATTCTTTTTGTATGCAGCCATTTTCATCAGTAATTTTTGATCGGCAACCGCCAGAATCTGAACAGCCAAAAGACCGGCGTTCTTACCGCCGTTAATTGCTACCGTAGCCACAGGCACACCGGGAGGCATCTGCACGATGGAGTAGAGGGAATCTAAGCCGCCGAGCGCCGCAGTTTTCACCGGCACACCAATTACCGGCAGCTCGGTGATAGCCGCCACCATCCCCGGCAAATGCGCAGCACCGCCGGCACCGGCCACAATCACTTTCAATCCGCGCACCGCCGCTTCTTCGGCATAGCGAAAAAGCCGCTCGGGAGTACGATGGGCTGATACCACCGTCAGTTCATAGGGCACGGCAAACTCTATCAGTATTTGCGCCGCCTCGCTCATTACAGCAAGATCAGAATCGCTGCCCATAATAATTCCGGCCATCGGTTCTTCCGCCATCCTTTATAATCCCTCCTCTTCGGCTACCACCCGCAAATGGGCTGCCGCCTCCTTTGCAAGCCGGATTGCTTCATCCAAAGTGGCAGCAGTCACAGTAAAGTGACCCATTTTCCGTTTTGGGGCTGTCACTATCTTACCATAAAAATGTAAATGTACACCAGGCAAAGCAAGTGCTTCTAAACAACCTTCCAAAACAGCAAATCCATGCTCTCCTTCCTCGCCCAGCAGATTAACCATCACTGCCGGCGATATAAGAGAAACATCTCCCAAAGGCAAGCCGCTGATCGCGCGTACCTGCTGTTCAAACTGCGATGTCTGACAAGCCTCAATCGTATAGTGGCCGGAATTATGCGGCCGAGGTGCCACTTCGTTTACTAAAACAGTTCCGTCAACAGCAACAAACATCTCCACACAGAAGACACCTACCCCGCCAAAGAGAGCCATTACCTGTTCTGCGACCACCCGTGCGCGAGCCGCTACCGCGGGAGAAACCCTTGCCGGCACCATGCTTCGACGCAAAATACTGTCCTGATGTTCATTTTCACTAAGCTGATAACTGCGGATATCTCCGTCAATACTTCTTGCAACGAGAATAGAAATCTCGCAAGCAAAAGGAATATACTGTTCTGCCAACAGCTCAGAGCCGCCGAGGGTTGCCAGCGCTTCCGGCAAATCCAGCTCACTCTCCACCAGCACGTTACCCTTGCCGTCATACCCTCCGGTAGACGCTTTAAGAAAAAACGGGTAGCCTAACCGCTGCCCAGCCGTCTGCGCATCTGCAAGACACTCGACTGCCATAAACGGGGCTACCGGAATTTCAGCCTGTCGCAAAGCTTCCTTCTGCCTCTTTTTATTTTGAATGACACGCAAAATTTGCGGCGCGGGATAAACCGGCTGCCCGCCTTCTTCTAGGGCAATCAGTGTCGCGCTGTCAATATGTTCAAATTCATAAGTTATTACGTCTGCTTCCCGTGCTAAACGCCGCAGTGCGTCACCGTCCGCGAAATCTGCCACAATCTGGCGGTCCGCTACTTGACCCGCCGGACTTGCCGGCGTAGGATCAAGCACAGTGACATGAAAGCCTAACTGTTTAGCGGCTAAGGTCATCATTTTCCCAAGCTGTCCGCCACCAACCAGCGCAATGCGAAAAGGCGGTTTTTGTTTAATACGCGTCAACATCAGCAACACACCTCATTTAGGGAAGGACGGGAGCCGCTTGGCTCCCATCCGGCATACTACCTTATTATTTCAGTTATTTAATAAAATGAACGAAGGAGATAACGGCGAGCAGATAGACGAACCAGTTAAGTTCCTTTGCCCGACCGGACGCCAGTTTAACAATGGGGTAGGCCAAAAAGCCGGCGGCAATTCCGTGCGCAATGGAAAATGCAAACGGCATGGCAGCGATCGTCAGAAAAGCAGGAAAAGCCTCAGTAAAATCTTCAAAATCAATTCCAGTAACAGCACCCATCATCAACACACCCACAATCACAAGAGCAGGGGCGGTGGCTGCAGCAGGCACAATTGCGGCAAGAGGCGTAAAGAAAAGCGCCAAGAGGAATAACGCTCCCGTGACAACTGCCGTGAGGCCGGTGCGCCCGCCTTCGGCGATTCCGGCGGTTGATTCAACGTAGGTGGTCACCGTACTTGTGCCTAACATAGCACCGCTTGCGGTACCCACGGCATCTACAATCATCGCTTGTCTTACTTTCGGCAGGCAGCCATCTTTGTCAAGATATCCCGCACGTGCACCGGTACCCATCATCGTACCCATGCTGTCAAATAAATCGACAAAGACTAAGGCGAAAATAACCATAAAGCCAAGACGCAAAGCGCCGGCAAAATCGAGCTGAAAAGCAATCGGAGCCAAGCTGGCAGGCATACCGATAACTTCTGACACACTTTGCGGTGCATCAGCCACACCGGTAAACATCCCGATAACTGTCGTAAGCATAATGCCAAGCAAAATTGCGCCTTTTACTTTAAAAGCTATTAACATAGCAGTAATCATCAGACCAATAACAGCCAGCGCCGGACCGTTAGCAGTCAAATCTCCAAGCGACACCAGGGTGGCAGGGTTAGCAACCACAATTCCGGCGTTTTTTAAACCAATCAGAGCGATAAAAAGACCGATACCAGCAGCCACCGCCCGTTTCAAACTGGTGGGTACCGCCTTATCAATCTGATTGATAATCCCAAATACCGCCAGAAGAAAGAAAACAATCCCGGAGATCAATACCGCACCAAGAGCAGCTTGCCAACCGTGAACAGGAGCAACTGTAAAAGCGAAAAACGCGTTAAGCCCCATCCCGGAAGCTAAAGCAAACGGGTAATTTGTCACAAGACCCATTAAAATAGTAGTAAGGGCAGCAGAAACGATTGTCGCCGTAACCAGCGCAGCCACATAAGGGTCGTTTCCTGCATTAAATACTAGGGCATCCTTAAACATTGCCCCCGCTTGGTTCATTCCTCCCTGCTGCAGCAAGTACGGATTAACGAAAATAATATAGGCCATCGTCATAAAAGTAGTAATACCGGCAATAATTTCTGTTCTGATATTCGTACCATGTTCTTTTAGCTTAAAAAACTTCTCCAACTCAGGGAACCTCCTTTAATAGTTTGCTGCCGCTCAAAACCGGAGCCTGTCCTATGTCCTGATCCCACCGCCTCCGTAACATAGCAAGGAAAAGTAAACCCATTGTCTTTAGCCAGTCCGACGCAAAGCAAACATGCACAGAAACCGCCTCCGAAAATCACCATTGCAGGCAATTTCAGAACATTCAAAAAGCCCAGACGGGTAGGTTACGCGAGTGAAACCTACCCGTCTGGGCTTTTATCCCTGCGGTGTAGCACATAGTGCCTGCGCCACTTGGACCAACCCCGCTTACGCGGCGGAACCCTAGGCGCACTTTCCCCCGTAGTCAGATAATTTACGGTTATCTGGTAGAGACTTTCAGGCCATATCCCTGAGATTATACGAGCGCTATTTATTTGCTTTCAGACTACCAGATTCGGCATGTTCTGTCAATCCCAAAAGAGGCGCATTCTTCCCAAGTCGTAAAAAAGACTCTACGCTTTTTCTATCAGCTAACGCGTTTTTTTAACCATTCTCCTCTTCCCCCCTCTATTTTGTATCAACACAGACTACATTATTCCCCAAAAATTGGGCCCGGCCTACATTAGGCCGGGCCCCTCTTGCATAACCTGTTATCTCTCCGCTACCAAGCGGTACAGCATAGTCGCCGTTTCCGCCCTGGTGGCCGTACTTCCCGGACGGAAAGTGCCATCCTGGAAGCCTCGCACCAGCCCTGCCGCACTGGCAGTTCTGATGCCCTCCGCCGCCCAGCCTGGAAGGACATTTGCATCGGCGAAGTCTTTGCCTTCAATCCAGACGACCGGCACCAAACCTTTGCGTACCACGCGCTGTAGGATTACCGCCATCTCCGCTCTGGTAATTTGGCGGGAACCGCCAAACGTACCGTCGGCGTAGCCGGAAATCAAACCTGCTTCCGCCGCGGCGCCAATAGCACCCTGCGCCCAGCCGGCCGCATCACTAAACTTGGCAGCCGCTTCAGGCTTGGCTTGAAGCCCTAGGGCACGGGTCAGCATACTGACAAATTCCGCCCTGGTCACAGCCGCCCCTGGCTTAAAGTTTCCATCCGGGAAGCCGCTGACAATCGCCATTCCGGCCAGCGTCCTGATGGAACCACGGCCCCAGTGGTTGGCAATATCACCAAGCGTCGGCAGCGGACTGCTAGCAAAAACGGCAAATCTGGAGAATCTGTTAACCGTGACGGTAATGTTACCGTCTCCGACCTCTCCGCCAAGGTAAATCCAGCGTCCAGTCCGCTCGTTGTAAACGAACACTGCCGGCACCTGGCCTGTGGCAACCTTAGCCGCATCAAAATTCAGACTCAGCTGCACCGGTGCGGTAAATACACCGCCGGTCATGGTCAAAACGACAACATCGCTTGCCGCAGTGAGCCCAACTCCGCTTGCAGCCGCAATTAACTGTGCGGCCGCCGTTGCCGTCAATACCTGTGCAGAAATCTTCGGTGCTTCTCCGGTAACGGCTCCAGCTGTCACTGCTACTTCGACCACGCCTTCCAGCTTGACAACTGTAGGCTGATTGGCAACGATAGGCTGCTCAACCACGGTCGGTGGTGTGGGTGTTGGCGGCGCCGGAACAAGTCCGGGCGCCAGGGGTGCTTGCGGGACAACCACGTTTATCGTGCGCACAATCCTACCTGTGTTTCCAACTACATCCCACGCCCAGATGATGAAGGTGTTAAGCCCGACTTCAAAGGAGGCATCCCAAATGAAGTCGCCTTCAGCATCTAAAACCAGTTGACGAAGAGAATTTTGAATAATCTCATACCCGTGATACCTGAAGGTCACTACTTTCCCTGGCGTAGTACTACCAGTAAACCTAACGCCACGGCGTCCGTCTGCATGAGTAATGCTAGTCTGATCAAAATCACTGGCATCAAGTCTCGCTGTACCGACAAAGGGTCCTTCAATACTAGAGGTGCCCTGTACCCACCAGAGTTCAAATACAAAGTTGCCATCTTCGTCAACCGTTGTGGAACGCACCTCGTCAAAAGGACGGGCTCGCCACGCCGCAACATTATCAAACTCGTTGTCAAGCTCGCTGAAAACACGACCCGTCACTCTAACTTGCCGCGCAGTGACTGTTACCCCATCCCCGGGAGAGACTATCTCAACGACAGGCGTTCTGGCTGTGTTGATGTTCGTCTGCACTACAGTCAGCCTGCCAAGCAGCGCGGTTTTATCCGTACTGTCTGCTAAGGCGTTGACCAGAGTAAGCGCATTGTTATGCAATACCTGAGCAGCGGTTACTTCTGCCTGATTGGTCAGAAGCGCAGCTTCTGCAGCTTCTACCGCGGTTGTCGCGGCTGCTAGCGCGGCTAGCGCTGCGGCCGCATCCAGGGCAGCCTGCGCTGTGTTGATGTTCGTCTGCACTACAGTCAGCCTGCCAAGCAGCGCGGTTTTATCCGTACTGTCTGCTAAGGCGTTGACCAGAGCAAGTGCATTGTTATGCAATACCTGAGCAGCCGTTACTTCTGCCTGAGTGGTCAGAAGCGCAGCTTCTGCAGCTTCTACCGCGGTTGTCGCGGCTGCTAGCGCTGCGGCCGCATCCAGGGCAGCCTGCGCTGTGTTGATGTTCGTCTGCACTACAGTCAGCCTGCCAAGCAGCGCGGTTTTATCCGTACTGTCTGCTAAGGCGTTGACCAGAGCAAGCGCATTGTTATGCAATACCTGAGCAGCCGTTACTTCTGCCTGAGTGGTCAGAAGCGCAGCTTCTGCAGCTTCTACCGCGGTTGTCGC
>JAGXRV010000046.1 GCA_018335695.1 Clostridium sp. | reverse complement strand
GGGGGGGGGGGGGAGATGGAGACGACCACCCCGCCCTGTCGGGCACCCCTCCAAGGGAGGGGAATTTTTGGGGAGGGGAATTAAACCGGAGTTAAGTGTGAGGATGATGGGCAAGGAGTAAACGAAAAGAAAAACAGAGTTGGAGGTTTGGAAATTATGATTATAGTGATGCAGACAGGCGTGACGGCAGAACAGATTGAAGAGGTGACTGAACGGCTGCAACGGAGGGGCTTGGGGGTTCACCTTTCTGTCGGGGAGTTTAAAACAATTATCGGCGCCATTGGAGACGAGAAGGTTGTGCGGGAGATGGGGCTGGAGGCTTTGCCGTTTGTGGAGAGGGTGCTGCCGATTACGCAGCCTTTTAAACTTGTGAGTCGGGAATTTCAAGCGGAGAACTCGCTGTTTACAGTGGGCGATTGCCAGATCGGCGGAGACGAGGTCGTTTTGATGGCAGGTCCTTGCGCAGTTGAGAGCGAGGAGCAACTTTTAGAGGCGGCGGAAGGCGTCAAGGCTGCCGGAGCGCAAATTTTACGAGGCGGCGCATATAAGCCGCGCTCTTCTCCCTACTCGTTTCAAGGCTTGGAAGAGGCAGGCCTGCAGATTTTAGCGCGGGTACGCGAAAAAACAGGCATGCCCATTGTTACCGAGGTAATGGACCAGCATACTGTGGAGATGGTGGCGGAATACGCGGATATTATCCAGGTCGGCACCCGTAATATGCAGAACTTTTACATGCTGCGCGAATTGGGCAAATTGAACAAGCCGATTCTTTTGAAACGGGGTTTATGCGCCACTATGGAAGAATGGCTGATGGCTGCCGAATATATTGTTTCCGGCGGAAACCGCCAGGTGATTTTATGCGAGCGGGGCATCCGCACTTTTGAGACTTACACTCGCAATACGCTGGATTTGAGTGCGGTGCCGGTGATGAAAAAGCTGACGCATTTGCCTGTGATTGTCGACCCCAGCCACGGAACAGGAAGTTGGCGCTGGGTGCCGGCGATGAGCCGGGCTTCGGTTGCTGCCGGAGCCGACGGGGTAATGATTGAAGTGCATCCGCAGCCTGAACAGGCGCTCTGCGACGGGGCGCAGTCATTGACTGTGGAAAAGTTTGCCACTTTAACGGACGATTTGGACAGACTGGCTGTGGCCATGGGGCGGCGGCTGAAAAAGCAGGTGTTTTAATGGGAGCGCTCTTTCAGCGCGCAGCTTTGGTAGGTGTCGGCATGCTAGGGGGATCGCTGGGACGCGCCATGCTGGAAAGAGGTTTGGTTGATGAGGTGATAGGCATAGATCAATGCCACGATGTGCTTGCTAAAGCATTGCGTTTAGGTGCCGTCAGCAGCACAACCGTTTCATTGCCGGAAGGTGTGCGGGGGGCAGATTTGGTGATTTTAGCTGCCCCCGTTGTGGCGGTGCTCGAGTTGCTGCCAAAAATAGCACCGCTTTTAGCACCAGGCGCGCTTGTCAGCGATGTTTGCAGTACAAAAGCGGCTGTACTGGAGCAGGCGCGGGCATGTTTGCCTGAGAGCGTTACTTTTTTGGGCGGACATCCCATGGCCGGTTCCGAAAAGGACGGGGTGGAGGCGCTTGACGAGCAGCTTTTTGAAAATGCTGTTTATGTGCTGACTCATACTGTTTGCAATGACGCGAGCCGGCAGTTTGTCCGTTTACTCGAGCAGCTTGGCGCGATACCGGTCGAAATGGGAGCGGAGCAACATGACCGGGTAGTGGCTAATATTTCTCATTTGCCCCATTTAGCTGCTTCTGTGTTGGCGGAGGTGGTTGCCGCAAACTACAAAGACAGGGAAGAGATCCTAAAATTAGCGGCAGGCGGTTTTCGCGATACTACCAGGGTGGCGCTCGGCAGTCCGCAGCTTTGGCGGGATATATGTCTGACAAATCGCAACGAGCTTGTGCTGCTGCTGGATGACTATTTGCGAGAACTTGGCGCGGTGCGGGAATTAGTGGCTGCGGGGGATGAGAATGGTTTGCTCGCTCACTTCCAGCGGGCGCGTGACTTTCGCAACTTGCTGCCACCGCAAAATCGCACAGCAAAGAGCAAACAAAATGAGCCGGAGGAGTGTCGAGAATGAAAGTGCTGATAGAGGGCAGCGGTCCCTTGCGTGGCGAGCTGACGGTGCCCGGGGATAAGTCGATTTCTCATCGGGCGCTGATTTTGGGCGCCTTAGCGGAGGGAGAAACACAAATTTCCGGCTTTCTTGCCGGAGAAGATTGTTTGTCGACTGTTGATTGCCTGCGTAAGTTGGGGGTAGAAATAGCTGTGCAGGAGTCAAACGTGCGGGTGGCGGGCGTGGGTCTTTACGGCTTGAGGGAGCCGGCTGACATTTTAGACTGCGGCAACTCCGGAACAACGGCTCGGTTGTTGCTTGGCGTTTTGGCAGGGCAGCCTTTCTATACGGTGCTGACAGGCGACGGCTCGCTGCGGCAGCGGCCGATGAGTCGGGTGGCAGAGCCGCTGCGCCGGATGGGTGCGTCAATCTGGGGGCGCAGCCAAGGGAAATTGCTGCCGCTTTCAGTGCAGGGCGGAGGGTTGCGTGAGTTGGAATACGTCTCACCTCTTGCCAGCGCTCAGGTTAAATCGGCGCTGCTGCTGGCCGGGTTGTATGCACAAGGTATTACGGCGGTGCGGGAACCGGAAAAAAGCAGAGATCATTCGGAGAGGATGCTGGCTGCCTTCGGAGCGACAATCGAGGCGGATGGGAAGCTTGTGCGCCTGCAGGGGCAGCCTAGGCTGCAGGGTCAATCGGTCAGTGTGCCGGGCGATATTTCATCCGCCGCCTTTTTCTTGGTGGCAGCAAGTATCATGCCCGGGTCGGATTTGATTGTACGGAATGTGGGCGTCAATCCTACCCGTACCGGTGTGCTTGACGTGCTGCGTGAAATGGGCGCTGCGCTGGAGCTGCTTAACCATAGGTTGGAGGGTGGTGAGCCGGTGGCAGATATCCGCGTCCAGTCAGCCGATTTGCGCGGGGTGGAAATTGGCGGTGAGATTATTCCCCGCTTGATTGACGAATTGCCTATTTTGGCGGTGGCGGCGATGTTTGCGGACGGAGAAACTCTTGTGCGCGATGCGGCGGAGCTGCGGGTGAAGGAGACCGACCGGATTTTGGCGGTGGCTGAAGAGTTTGGCAAGTTGGGGGCAGTTATTGTGCCTAAGGCTGACGGTTTTGTGGTGACCGGCGGACGACAGTTGCAGTCTGCCACAGCAAACAGTCGCGGCGACCATCGTATTGCCATGGCGTTATGTGTAGCTGCTATGGCTGGAAAAGTGCGCTTGACGATGGATTCTGCCGAAAGCGTGGCAGTTTCTTTCCCCGGTTTTTGGCAGGCGCTGTATCAGGGAAGAATAAACCGTTTGGATTTTTCTGAGTAAAATGCGGAGACAGGAAAACTGTCTCATTTTTTTGTTGCGGTAGGATATTATGTTAGTGTTTTTAAGATTTGTTGTTGTTTTGGGAATTGCCTTTGTTTTATATCCCTCACCCTAGCCCTCTCCCGGAGGGAGAGGGGAGTTGTAGGGGAGGGCAGGCAAAAAAGGAAATATAATGGTTTTGTGGAATAGAAAATCATATCAGTGGAATAGAAAATTATATCATTCGTCAAGTTTAGATGGGAGAAATGTATGTCGAAAACCAGTCTTCTGCCCGAAAAAAGTACAGCAAGCATCTATCAAGATTTTTTATGTAATTTGCCTCAGGCAACCAGCTTTTTAGGGCCGCATTTTAGTGAGCCTGCTGTTTTTGTTGCCAAGGCTGAAGAGGTTTGTAATAAATTCAGCGGAGAACGGGAGCAGCTTGCCGAGCTATTGCTTGCTTATAACCGGCGGCTTGGCTGCTCAGCCGCAGTTTTGACTCAGATTGAGAAACTGCGCGACGAAAGAGCGGTGGCAGTGCTGTGCGGTCAGCAGGCAGGGCTGCTTACGGGTCCCCTTTATACAATCTACAAGGCGCTTTGCGCAGTAAAGCTCGCGGCAAAGCTGGAGGGGGAGCTCGGACGCCCCGTCGTGCCGGTATTCTGGATTGCGGCGGAAGATCATGATTTTTCCGAAGCAAATCATTGCTATGTGCAGGATAAGGAGGGTAAGCCGCGGCGTATTCAGTTGGAGTTAGCTCACAGCGGAGAACCGGTAGGGCAAATTAAGCTGACTGAAGAGGCAGGCAGGGAAGTGTTAGCCGCTTTGGCGGCTACTGTACCCGTCTCGGAGTTTAGCGCGGAAGTCATGGCATGGTTGGAGGAAGCGCGCAGCTTGGCGGCGACGCCTGTCGATTGGTTTGCGCGGATTATGATTAAACTTTTTGCACGGGAAGGGCTGGTCTTATTTGAGCCGCTATTAGCGGAGGCACGCCCGCTCGCTTCCGCAGTGTTCCGCCAGGCAATCGAACAAAGGGAGGCGGCAGAATCGGCCTTGGCTTTACGGGAGGCGGCGCTGAGGTCGGAAGGCTACCGGCTACAGGTGGAGCGGGAGGCTGGAGCCACTTTGCTGATGATGCTTGGGAAAAAGCGCACCGGACTGTACTGGCGCGACGGTCATTTTATGACAAGAGATGGTTTGTTTCGTCGAAGCGAAGCAGAACTTTATGAGTTTGCTTGTGATTTGCCGGAGTCGTTAAGCGCCAATGTTTTACTGCGCCCACTTGTGCAGGATAAGATATTCCCTACGGTTGCCTGTATTACGGGGCCGGGGGAGCTTGCTTACTTTGCCCAAGTGACGGCGCTCTATCCTGTTTTCGGCATTGAGCAGCCGCTGCTTTGGCCGCGTCCGGGCGTGACGCTGGTGGAGAGGCGGCTGGCTCGTTATCTGGAAAAATATCGGGTGGCGGAAGAGGAAATTTTGCGGGGGCTGGACGAAGCGCTTGCCCGGGAAATAAAAAAGAAGAGTGAACTCGACATTGAGGGGATATTTGCGCATTTGCGCGGACATCTGGCGTTGGAATATGAACATCTAAAGCGTGATCTGGTAAAGCTAAATCCGCAGCTTGGCGTTTTGGCAGATAAGAACTTGTCTCTTGTTAGTAATCAAATAAGTTACTTGGAAGATAAAGCGCGGGAAGAAGACAAAAAGAAGAATGAAATCATGATCCGCCATTTTCTTGCCTTGGAACAGACGCTTAGACCAAACGGTAAACTTCAGGAAAGGGTCTTTTGCTTTTTGCCTTTTCTTTTAAAATACGGTCCGGCTTTTTGGGAACAGTTGGTCTCCGACTTTCCTTGCCAGCCGGGACATCACCTGTTTTATCTTTAGTACTGTCAAACCTTTAGGACTGCCAAAGCACGGCAATTTTTTCTGAAAGGAAGTGCGAGCTGATGAAGCTGAATATTTTGGCGTTTGGCGCTCATCCGGACGATGTGGAAATAGGTTTTGGCGGCACACTGATTAAACATGCGGCCAAAGGGTATAAGTGCGGAATTGTCGATTTGACTGCTGGAGAGATGGGTACTAACGGAACGCCGGAGATTCGCAGGCAGGAGGCGCTGCGGGCGGCGGAGATTATGGGGATGCAGCTGCGGGACTGTCTTGGTTTGCCGGATGCGCGGCTTGAGATCAATGAGGAGAGTAAGCGGGCGGTGATTGAAGTAATTCGCAAGTACCGTCCTCATGTGGTGGTCGGTCCTTATCATGCCGATAGGCATCCGGATCATTTGCGGGCAAGCCAGCTGGTGCGGGAAGCGGCTCATCTGTCAGGTTTGCGGAAATATCCGGCGGAGGGTGAGGCTTATCGGCCGGCGGTGGTGGCTCAATATTTTCTGGCGGTGCATGGTGAGCCTTCTTCAATCGTGGATATCAGCGAACATTATGAGAAAAAGGTGGCTGCGCTTTGTGCCCATGAAAGCCAATTCGGTATGCGCCAGGAAACCGATTGGCAGACTCTTGTCAATGACCCGGCATTTATCAGAATGATTATCAGCCGTGACCAGTTTGTCGGTTCGCTGATTCAGGTGTTATACGGTGAAGGTGTCTACTTGGAGGAAAAAATAATTATGGATGACTTAATGTCACTGAGGGGGCGAATACCTAAGCCGGCAATGGAGATGATTAAGGGGGTTGTGCGGCAATGAACATCGGTATAGTTTGTTATCCCACTCATGGCGGCAGCGGCGTGGTCGCCACCGAATTAGGGAAAGAGCTGGCGATGCTGGGGCATACAGTCCATTTTATTTCTTATCAACCGCCGTTTCGTTTGGAGCGTTTTCAGCCGAATGTCTATTACCACGAGGTGGAGATGCTCGGCTATCCGCTCTTTAAATATCCGCCGTATACGTTAGCGCTGATTAATAAAATCGCGGAGCTCGCAGAGCGGGAAAAGCTGGATATTGTCCACGCTCATTATGCTATTCCCCATTCCTTTTGCGCCCATTTGGCAAGAGAAGTGCTGGGAGAGAGCAGCCGGGTTAGGGTGGTGACAACGCTGCATGGCACAGATATTACCTTGGTAGGCAACGACCCGTCGTTTAAGCGGATTACTCGTTTCAGTATCGAAAAGAGCGACGGAATTACTGCCGTTTCGTACAGTTTGCAGGAGGAGACGCAGCAGACTTTCAATGTGACAAAGCCGGTGGAGGTAATTTATAATTTTATCAATACTAAGCGGGTCTTCAGGCTGCCAGGCGCACGGCAACTGATAGGCTGTGTGCCGGCGACGGGTAAGGTGCTGGTGCATGTTTCTAATTTTCGGCCGGTTAAGCGGGTGCCTGACGTGGTTGCGGTATTTGCCAAGGTGCGCAGCGAAATAGATGCCAAGCTGCTGCTTGTGGGAGACGGGGTGCAGCGGCAGGCGGCGCAAGCCGCCGTGGAGCAGTTTGGCTTGCAGAGGGATGTGCTTTTTTTTGGTGTGCAGGATAATGTGATTCCGCTTTTGTCTGCGGCGGATCTTTTTTTATTGCCTTCGGAGAAAGAAAGTTTTGGTTTGGGCGCGTTGGAGGCGATGGCTTGTTGCGTGCCGGTGATTGCCACCAGGACCGGCGGTTTGCCTGAGTTGGTAGTGCATGGGGAGACAGGTTATTTGGCGGCGGTGGGCGATGTGGACGCATTGGCCGATTCTGCGCTGCAGTTATTGTCTGATGAGAGTTTGTTGCGGCAGATGGGGGAGGCGGCGCGGCGGCGGGCTGTGGAGACCTTTGAGAGCGAATTGATGGTGCCGCAGTATGAAGCTTTTTATCGGCGCGTTTTGGCAGAGGGGAATTGAGTTGTAGAGCGGAAAACCTGAACGGGGTAAGGACCACCCCGGTGCTGCGCACCACCCCTCCAAGGGAGGGGAATCTTTGGGGAGAGGGAATTGTGCCCTCACCCTAGCCCTCTCCCAGAGGGAGAGGGGAATTGTGGGGGAGGGGAATCTTTGGGGGCAACCACCCCGGTGCTGCGCACCACCCCTCCGAGGGAGGGGAATCTTTGGGGAGAGGGGAATTGTGCCCTCACCCTAGCCCTCTCCCAGAGGGAGAGGGGAATCTTTGGGGGAGAGGGGAATTGTGCCCTCACCCTAGCCCTCTCCCAGAGGGAGAGGGGAATTGTGGGGGAGGGGGGAATTGTGGGGGAGAGGGAATTGTTGGGGAGAGGGAAGTATTTTTATGCTTGACAGGCGGGAGGGCGAATGTTAAAATTTAATACGTTAACGCTTTAATGTATTAAAGGGAAGGTTGTGCCGCAGTGAATGAGAAGCTGAGAAGACTGCTGACACCCGAGGGCGTACGCGATCTTTTGCCGGAGATGGCTGCGTGGAAGCGGGAGTTGGAAAAGAAGATTCAAGCGAGTTTTAGCCGATGGGGATATGGAGAAGTGTCCACGCCGGCTTTTGAGTATGGCGCCAATTTTGTGGATGAGATGAAGGCTGAGCTGACAGATAAAGTCTACCGCTTTTTAGATGAGCGGGGAAGAATGTTGGTGCTGCGTCCTGATTTTACTTTGCCGCTTGCACGAGTGGTCGCCACTCATTTAACCGCAAACCCCATGCCGCTGCGTTTGTGTTATGGCGGTGATATTTACCGTTATGCGCACGGAGAGCAGGGCAAGCAGCGGGTGGTGACGCAGGCCGGTGTGGAGTTAATCGGTTCGGATTGCGCGGGAGCAGACGCGGAAGTGATTGCGCTTGCGGTCGATGTTTTGCAAGATTTGGGACTTAATGAATTTACTTTTTGCTTGGGTCATGCCGGTTTTCTGGAAGGGATGCTTGCCGCATATGAAGTGGCGGCAACTGAGCGGGAGACTATTAAATTTTACTTTAACAACAAAGATTTTGTTTCGCTGAAAAAGCTCGTTGAGAGCCTTCCTCTTGACGGGAGCGCTAAGGAGGCTATTCTGCGTATTCCAGGGCTGCGGGGCGGCAAAGAGGTTTTAACTGAAGCGGCTAGGCTTGTGCCGGGCGGGGCGGCTGACGAGCCGCTGCGCTTGCTCGCCGAAGTATGGGAAGTACTCTCAGATTATGGCGCAACCGAGCATCTTACTCTGGATTTGGGTTTGGTGCGTATGCTTGATTATTACACAGGCATGGTATTTGAGGGGTATACGGGTGGCTTGGGTTACGCCCTTTGCGGCGGCGGCCGCTATGACCAGTTGCTTGGACATTTTGGTTCGCAATCGCCGGCAGTCGGATTTGCGATCAATGTCGACCATGTGTTGAAAGTGTTGCAGCGGACAAGCGAAATGCCCACCGAGAGAGAACTTCTTTTTGTAGGCTACAGCAAGGCGCGGAGGGCGGCAGCTTTTGCCGAAGCAGCCCGCCTGCGCCAACAAGGCGAAAGGGTGCTTGTTGATGTGCAAGAGCGCTCGCAGGAGGCGGCGCGGGCGGAAGGAGAAAGGTTAGGCGCGGCTAAGGCAATTTATCTTGGCTAGAATCGCGGCAAGGAGTGCCTGTTGCCTTGAGAGGAGGGCTGGTAATGGTTAATAAAGATTGGCTGACTGTGGCGCTTGCTAAAGGACGGATGTTGCCGCCGGCACTTGAGCTTTTTGAGAAAGCGGGTATTGGTTGCGGTCAGTTGCGGGAGACTTCGCGGAAACTGGTATTTACAGTGGAGGAGCATAAGCTGCGCTTTATTTTGGCTAAGCCGATGGATATTCCTACTTATGTAGAATATGGTGTGGCTGATTTAGGGGTGGTTGGCAAAGATGTGCTGATGGAACAGGAGAAAGAGCTTTATGAATTACTAGATTTAAAAATCGGACCCTGCCGCTTATCGGTAGCGCAAAAGTGCGGCAGCGGCAAGTTTAAAGGCGGTTATGTGGCTACAAAATATCCCCGGGTGGCAGATCGCTATTTTCAAGGGCAGGGGAAGCAGGCTGAAGTTATTAAGTTGCACGGTTCTATCGAATTGGCGCCGCTGCTTAATCTGGCTGATGCAATTGTTGATTTAGTTTCTACCGGCAAGACGTTAATTGAGCATCATTTGGAGGAGGTTGAAGTTATCGCCGAGATTACCTCACGTTTGGTGGCAAATCCCGGCAGTTACCAGGTAAAAGGAACGCGGGTGACCGATTTGCTGCAACGCTTGGAGGCTGTCTCGGCTGAGGGGGTGGCGGCGCCGTGCTAAGGGAGTTTAACGCAGAGTCATTCCGGGAAAATTTCGCGCGCCGAGGTTTTGCGGATTTTCATGCGGAACTGGCGGTGGTGCGCTCTGTTTTGGCATCTGTGCGTCAAAATGGCGACAGGGCGGTGCTGGAGTATACACGGCAGTTTGACGGGGTCGCACTGGAGACGCTGCGTGTCTGTGAGGATGAGTTTGCGGCGGCGGAGGCGGCGGTGGAGCCGGCGGTGCGGGAGGCTTTGCTGCGGGCGGCGGAAAACATTCGGGCGTATCATCGGCGACAGCTGCAAAATTCATGGCTTGAGGTGCTGCCGGATGGGGTGGCGCTTGGGCAGCGGCTGACGGCGGTCGACAAGGCGGGTGCTTATGTGCCGGGAGGCGGCGCCGCATATCCTTCGTCGGTGCTGATGACTGTGATTCCTGCCCGTGTAGCCGGAGTGGGTGAAGTAGTCGTCGTAACACCGCCTAAGGCTGACGGCGAAATTAATCCTTATATTTTGGCGGCGGCAAGAATTGCCGGAGCGGATGCTGTCTTTAAATGCGGCGGTGCGCAGGCTGTGGCTGCACTCGCTTACGGGACGGAAAGCATTCCGCGGGTAGATAAAATTGTTGGGCCCGGCAATATTTACGTGACGCTCGCTAAAAAGGAAGTTTATGGTGACGTTGGGATTGATATGCTGGCTGGTCCGAGCGAAGTGCTTGTAGTGGCGGATGAAACGGCTCGCGCAGATTTTGTGGCGGCAGATTTATTGTCACAGGCTGAACATGATTTGCTGGCAGCTGCTTATCTGATTACCACTTCCCGGCGCTTAGCGACTGAGGTGCAGCGCGAGCTGGCTCGGCAGTGTGCAATGCTTGAGCGCTGTGCTGTCGCAGAGCAGGCGCTGATGAAGCAAGGCGCATTAGTGCTGGTTGATTGTCTTGACGAAGCTTTTGATTTAGTAAATCTGTTGGCGCCGGAACATTTGGAGCTGCAAATTGCCGATCCGTGGGCTGCTCTGGGTAAGGTGAAAAATGCGGGAGCGGTTTTTCTCGGAGCGTATACGCCGGAGCCGGTGGGCGATTACTGGGCGGGCGCAAATCATGTTTTGCCGACTGCGGGAGCGGCGCGTTTTGCTTCGGTGTTATCGGTGGCTGATTTTAGCAAGAAGATGAGTGTCGTTTATTATCCGCCGCAAGCTTTGCTGCAAGCTTCAAAGGAAATTGAAAAACTTGCCCGGGTGGAGGGTCTTCAGGCTCACGGGCAGGCGGTAAGGATGAGGAGGGAGCGTCTTGAAGAAACGGGAGGCAAGAAAAACGCGTAAGACGGGGGAGACTGCCGTGTCGTTGCAGTTTGGGCTGGACGGTACAGGCAAAGTTTCGCTGTCCACCGGGGTAGCTTTCTTTGAACATATGCTGACGCTTTTTGCGCAGCACGGTTTTTTTGATTTGCGGCTTGAGGCGGAAGGTGACCTGCCGGTTGACGCTCATCATTTGGTGGAAGATGTGGGGTTGGTGCTGGGAGATGCTTTTGCCGAAGCTTTGGGAGATAAAGCGGGGATTCGGAGGTACGGTTCCGTTCTTCTGCCGATGGATGAGGTATTGGTACAGGTGGCTGTGGACCTTTCAGGACGGCCGTATTTAGCGTGCAAACTGAATTTGGCGGCAACGCGCCTGGGAAATTTTGAGACGGAACTGGTGGAAGAATTTTTGCGGGCTTTTGTCAACCGGGCGCAATGTACGCTGCATGTGCAACAACTGGCGGGGAGTAATACGCACCATTTGATTGAAGCAGTGTTTAAGGGATTGGGGCGGGCATTGGATGAAGCTGCCACGTTTGAGCCGCGGCTAAGCGGAATTCCTTCCACCAAAGGTATATTATAAAAGAAAAAACCTAGCGGATTAGCAGGATTTTTGCTTTAAGCGGGGAATAAAGAAGGGTGGACGGAAGTCGGAGATGATTGTGATTATTGATTACGGCGGAGGCAATCTGCGCAGCGTGCAAAACGGTTTTGCCGCAGCCGGTTTTCCCACGGTTATTTCTGATGAACCGCATGAACTGGCGGCGGCTGACGGTCTTGTTTTGCCGGGCGTAGGTGCTTTCGGTCAAGCAATGAAAAACCTGCAGGGAAGCGGCTTAAAGCAGTCGCTTTTGCGAAGGGTGGCGGCCGGTGTGCCGCTGCTTGGCATCTGTCTTGGCTTGCAGCTCTTATTTGAAAAGAGCGAGGAAAAGGGGGAGCATGCCGGCTTGGGACTGATTGAAGGCGCAGTGGTGCCTTTTTCCGGTGCGTTGAAAGTACCGCAAATCGGCTGGAATCAGCTTGCTATCCGGCGGGAGCATCCGTTGCTGGATGGGATTAGGCAGGGCGATTATTTCTATTTTGTGCACTCTTTTTATGCTTCCTGCACAGATCCTGACGTAGTTTTAGCAAGCGCTGACTACGGCGGAGAGTTTCCCGCCGTGGTTCAAAAAGATAATCTGTTCGGAATTCAGTTTCATCCGGAGAAAAGCAGCCGGCTTGGAATACAGATTTTAAGAAATTTCGGGAGGTTGGTGGAATGCTAATCATTCCCGCCGTAGATATTCGGGGTGGGCGGTGCGTGCGTCTGGTCCATGGCGATTTGTCAAAGGAAACAGTCTATCATGAGGATCCGCTGGAAATGGCGCTGCGCTGGGAGGCGGAAGGGGCAGCTAGAATTCATCTGGTTGACTTGGACGGCGCGTTTCAGGGTGGGATGCAAAATAGCGCTGTGATCGAGCGGATTGCCCGGGCGGTAAAAGTGCCGGTGCAGGTAGGCGGCGGTATTCGGGACGAGGCCAGAGCGTCAGAGCTATTGGAGCGAGGCGTGTCCCGTGTGATTTTGGGTACAGTGGCTGTGACTTCTCCCCAACTGGTGGAGGCGTTGTGCAGCCGTTTCCCCGGTCAGGTGTTAGTGGGAATTGATGCCCGGGCAGGGAAGGTCGCTATCCGCGGTTGGGTGGAGGAGGCGGAGTTGAGCGCGATTGATTTAGCGCGCAAAATGGAGAACTTAGGTGTCAGGGAAATTATTTATACTGATATTAACAGGGATGGAACTTTGCAGGGGCCGAATCTGGCGGCGCTCGAGGAAATGGCAAGGGCGGTGAACCAGCAGGTAATAGCATCCGGCGGTGTTTCTTCGTTAAATGATCTTGAAAAACTGTGCCTGCTGGAGTCGCTTGGTGTCAGCGGCGTAATTTTGGGTCAAGCACTTTATACGGGGCGGGTTGATTTGCGTGCCGCGCTGACTATTGCGGGGTGCGCTTAAATGCTGGCCAAACGCATTGTGCCTTGTTTGGATGTGAAGGACGGGCGTGTGGTAAAAGGCACGCAGTTTGTCCAACTCCGCGACGCCGGCGACCCGGTGGCTTTAGCCCGCTTTTATGATTTGGCGGGTGCTGATGAGCTGGTATTTTTGGATATTTCCGCTTCCCATGAGGGGCGGGGAACGATGCTCGATGTTGTGCGCCGTACGGCGGAGCAGGTGTTTATCCCTTTTATAGTGGGCGGAGGCATCAGCCAGCTAGAAGATGTGCGCCGCTTGCTGAGTGCCGGGGCAGACAAAGTGTCGTTAAATACGGCTGCCGTGGAAAATCCGCAGTTGATTTCCGACGCTGCCGACCGTTTCGGTTCTCAGTGTGTCGTCTTGGCTGTAGACGCAAAATGGAACGCAACGCTTGGCACTTGGGAAGTCTATACTCACGGCGGACGGAAAGCAACAGGCAAAGATGTTCTTGCTTGGATAGCGGAGGGAGAGCGGCTTGGAGCCGGTGAAATCCTTTTGACAAGTATGGATTGTGACGGCGAGAAGGATGGATATGATTTAAGACTGACAGCCGCGGTGGCAAAGCAGGTCAATCTGCCGTTGATTGCCTCCGGCGGAGCGGGTACGATGGAGCATTTTTATGAGGCGCTAACGGCAGGAAAAGCTGATGCTGCGCTGGCTGCTTCCGTTTTCCATTATCAGGAGTTTAGTGTGGCTGAAGTAAAGCAGTATCTGCGTAAACGGGGGGTAGCAGTACGCTATGACGAATCTGCAGTTTGCTGAAAATGGTTTGCTTCCGGTGGTGATTCAGGATGCATTGACGGAGCGGGTGTTGATGCTCGCTTATATGAATGAGGAGGCACTGCAAAGAACTATTTCTACAGGCCAAACTTGGTTTTACAGCCGCAGCCGCCGGGAACTCTGGCACAAGGGTGCCACATCCGGTCATTTCCAGCAGGTAAAACGGATTGCCTATGATTGTGACGGCGACGCGCTGCTTTTGTGGGTTGAGCAAATCGGTAATGCCTGTCATACGGGAGCAGCAAGTTGCTTTTATAGAACGCTTTTTGGTGACGAGTCTGTCGGTACGGCTAATTTTTTGGCGGAATTGGAACAAATTATCGCGTTGCGCAAACAGACCAAGCCGCTAGGTTCATATACGGCAAAGCTGTTTGAGCAAGGGTTGGACCGGATTTTAAAAAAAATCGGTGAGGAAGCCGGCGAAGTGATTATTGCCGCTAAAAATCAAGAGCGTTCCGAACTGATTTATGAAAGCAGCGATTTGCTTTTCCATCTGCTGGTATTGCTGGCAGAAAAAAATGTATCGCTGGCGGAAGTCTTGCGGGAATTGGCTGGTCGCCACCGTCCTCTGGCTGCGGGGCAGGCATAATGTTTGTCGATTATCATTTGCATACCGTTCGTTGTTGTCATGCGAGCGGCACCATGGCGGAATATTTGGCTGAAGCAGAAAAAAAGGGGTTGGCGGAAATCGGCTTTGCAGACCATTTCCCTTTGGAAATGTTTGGCATAACGGAAGAAGAACGCTTGTCTATGCAAGCGTCAGAATTGCCGGAGTATATTCGGGACGTGGAACTGCTGCGCCGGCAAACGTCTATCCCTGTGCGCCTCGGCATAGAGGTGGAATATCTGCCCGGTCGGGAAAAGGAGACTGCCGAACTGCTGGCAGGTTACCGGTTTGATTATGTAATCGGCTCAGTTCACTTTCTTGACGGCTGGGATTTCACCCATCCCGGACAAGCTCAGCGTTATCAGCAAGAAGATATTGATTTTCTCTATGAGCGTTATTTTACGCTTATACAACAGATGGCGGCAAGCCGTTTATTCCAAATTATCGGTCACTTGGATGTGGTCAAAAAGTTTTCATTTTTCCCACGGCGAAGATGGGAGCATCTGCTTGAGGATACCTGCCGGGCAATAAAACGGGCTGATGTTTGTGTCGAGTTAAATACCGCAGGCTGGCGTGCACCGGTAGGCGAGGCTTACCCGGGAGAAGCCTTTCTGGCAAGATGTCGTGAGCTGGACGTGCCGGTGACTTTTGGTTCTGATGCCCACAGGCCTCGCGACGTGGGCAGCGGCCTGCACCGTGCAGCTTTCCTCCTGCATAATTTGGGGTTCAAAGAGATAGCTACTTTTAACGCAGGGCAGCGGCAGATGCGTCCTTTAATATGGTCAGGATAAAATCCGGTCAGACTAAATTTAGCTAAGCAAAGAAGCGAAAAGGCAGGGGAAGCGGAGTGAGGCTTTCAACCAAAGGTCGTTATGGGGTTCATGCCATGTTTGATTTAGCCATGCATAGCGGAGATGCTGCTATTGCGCTGAAAAGTGTGGCTCAGCGCGAGAATATTTCTGAGAAATATCTTGAGCATCTCTTTGCTAATCTAAAAAAGGCAGGCCTAATTCATAGTGTGCGCGGTGCTCAGGGAGGCTATCGTCTGGCGCGGCCGCCGGAAGAAATAACACTAGGTGATATTATTCGGGTGTTGGAAGGACCGGTAGCTCCGGCTGAATGCAGGGCGGAGGCTGGCGGCAATGAAGATTGTCATGGCTCAGCCGCATGTGCTATGCGTTCCGTCTGGTGTCGTATCCGAGATGAAATTAACAGCATTTTGGATAATATTACTTTGGCGGAAGTGGTGGAAGAACAACGGAAACGCAGCGGCGAAGGCTATATGTTTCATATTTAGCCGGGCGGTCTGAGGGAATTTTATAAACAGCTTATTGTCAGGAGGATGTTGATGCGAAGCGGTGAAGCTATTGTTTGCTGTTCGGTAGAGACGGCGGGCGGATTTGTGGCGCTGGCATATACAATAACAGGGTTGTATGCGTTGGAGTTGCCCCAAGCACAGAGCAAAGACGGTTGCCCGGCTGTTGGTCAGACAGAGCCGGCCTGGCTGCAAAAATTGGCGGCAGATTTAGGCAGTTATTTTAACGGTGAGCCGGTTTCCTTTGACTGTCCTTTGGATTTAGACCTTTATTCGCCTTTCTTTAAGGAGGTTTTAACAGTTTGCGCAAAGATTGCCTATGGGCAGCGGCGCAGTTATGGCTGGCTGGCGGCAGAGGCGGGAATCCCAAAGGCTGCGCGGTCGGTCGGTCAAGCTATGGCTAAAAACAGGACTCCTTTAGTTATTCCATGCCATCGAGTGTTGCGGAGTGACGGTGGGTTAGGTGGGTTTAGCGGTGGACTGTTCTGGAAAGAGAAGCTGTTGGCGTTGGAAGCCGGCGTTCAAGCCTGAAGAGTTATTTCGCCGGAGCAGTTTAGCGCAACTGGCGCTGATTGCTCCGCCGGGGAGGAAAAGTGGATGATTGATCCGGAGGCGTTTCGCGAAGCGGCGGGATCTTTTTACTTGCAGTGGGCGTTGTTAGGGTTGGGGCTGTCATTGGGCTCATTTGTCACTTTGCGGCTAATCAAGCAAGCCGTGCTTGTTGACGGTGGTTTGCGCACTGATTTTTGGCGGCTGGCTGATCTTTGCGCTCCGGGGCTTGCCTTAGTTCAAGCCGTCTGGAGCTTGAGTGGGTTTTTTGGTCGGGCAGGATATGGCATTGAGACTTTGCTGCCTTGGGCCGTTTTTTTCGAGGGGGTGCCGCGGCATCCTTTGTTTTTATATCATTTTTTCTTAAACTTTGCGTTGTTTTTCTTTCTGCTTCGTGCCGGTAAAAGGGAGAAAGTTCCGGGGGCAATCTTTATGCGGTATTTTATTTGGTATTTTGGAGGGCGCTATTGGATCGAAGGCGTGGTTGCTGAACCGCTGCTTTGGTGGCGCTTTAAGGCCGGTCAGTTAATCAGTCTGCTTTTGCTTCATGCTGGCTTGATTATCATGTGGCAGCGCCGGCGCCGGTTTAAAAAAGCGGAGGAAGGGGAGCGAGGATGCGTTACCTGACGGCAGGAGAGTCGCACGGTCCTGCGCTATGCGCGATAATCGAGGGGTTGCCCGCCAATTTATTTTTAGATACGGAAAAAGTAAACGGCGATTTGGCGCGGCGGCAGCAAGGCTATGGCCGGGGCGGCAGGATGAAGATCGAGAAAGATTGTGTTGAAGTGTTTTCAGGTTTGCGTTTCGGAAGGACGCTGGGCAGTCCTTTGGCGCTGCGGATTGTTAATCGTGATTTTGATAATTGGCGGGGAAAGATGGATCCGGTAGGGACTTGTCCGTCTGATTTGGAGGCGGTGACTCGGCCGCGGCCGGGTCATGCCGATTTAACCGGCGCGCTAAAGTTTAATTTGGCAGATGTGCGTGATGTGTTGGAGCGGGCAAGCGCAAGGGAGACGGCAACGCGGGTGGCGGTGGGGGCGGTCGCAAAGGCGCTCTTGGCCGTGTTCGGTATTCAGGTATATTCGCAGGTGGCAGCCGTTGGTGAGATTGCGGCTAAGGCGCTGCCTGCGCAAGAATTGGTGTCGAGGTACGGAGAGATTGAAGCGTCAGCACTGCGCTGCGGTGATAAAGAGGCGGAAGTCGCTATGATGGCGGCGATTGACGAAGCTAAGGCGGCGGGTGATTCGTTGGGCGGGATTTTTGAAGTGGCAGTATTAGGCTTGCCGCCCGGCTTGGGAAGTTATACTCATTGGGAAAAGAAGCTTGACGGCAGGTTGGCTGCCGCGTTGATGAGTATTCAGGCGATAAAAGGGGTGGAGGTGGGCGGCGGCTTTGCTTTAGCGGCGTTGCCCGGTTCAGTTGTCCATGATCAAATCGCTTTTCAGGAAGGACGGGGTTACTTCCGCCTGACTAATCGTGCCGGCGGAATTGAAGGCGGCATGACTAACGGCGAGCCTGTCGTGCTGCGGGCTGCCATGAAACCGATTCCCACTTTATACAAGCCGTTAAAGAGTGTTGAGATGGCCGATCATTTGCCTTTTGAGGCGGCGGTGGAGCGCTCTGATGTTTGTGCCGTGCCTGCGGCGGCGGTAGTGGGGGAAGCGGTGGTTGCCTGGGAGATCGCGCTTGCGCTGCGGGAAAAGTTCGGTGGCGACTCTTTGGAGGAAATGCAGGCAAATTTAACAAATTATCTTAAACTATTGGCCGGACGCTAGGAGGCTGGTCTGGATGAGAATAGTGGAAGTTGCTCTTGGTGAGCGGAGCTATCCGATTTATATCGGTCAGAACATCTGGCATGAAATTCCCCGTCACTGGGCTCTGCGGGTAAAGCCGGGCAAGTTGTTGCTCGTCAGTGACGAAACAGTATTTCCTCTTTATGGCGGACGGATGATTGACGGCTTGCAGCAGGCGGGCTTTGCGGTTAACTTGGCGGTGGTGCCGGCGGGAGAGGGCAGTAAGACTTTGGCCCGGGCGGAGCAGCTCTACAGCGCTGCTATTGAGGCAGGTTTAGAGCGCAGGGATTTGATTGTGGCGCTGGGCGGTGGCGTGGTGGGGGATTTGGCAGGCTTTGTAGCGGCTACTTACCTGCGCGGCGTGACTTTTGCGCAGGTGCCCACCACGCTTCTAGCCCAGGTGGATAGCAGTGTTGGCGGAAAGACGGCAGTAAATCATCGTTTGGGGAAAAATCTGATTGGGGCGTTTTATCAGCCGAAGCTGGTCTGGGTGGAGCTTGACACGCTGTCGAGCTTGTCGCAGCGGGAATATTTGGCTGGGGCGGCGGAAGTAATTAAATACGGAGTTATTTTGAGTGAAGCTCTTTTAAAACTGCTGGCTGCGCGCTGGCAGGATTTTTTGGCGAAAGAACCGGGACTGCTTACCGCTGTGGTGGGAGATTGCTGCGCGTTGAAAGCGGCTGTGGTGGCGGCTGATGAGCGGGAGTCCGATTTGCGTGCTATTTTGAATTTCGGCCATACCTTGGGTCATGCGCTTGAGGCTGCAACCTCGTATAGTTATTATCTGCACGGAGAGGCTGTGCTTGCCGGCATGGCGATGGCGGTAAAATTGGCGCTGGGCAAAGGGATTCTGCGGCGGGAGGAGGCTGTCGTGCTGCTTGAACTGTTCGGACGGGTAGGGCTTGTCCCTCCGCCTGAGGCACTGCTTGCGGCAGATGTTTTGTCGGCATTAAAACATGACAAAAAGCGTGAGGCGGGGAGAACTGTTTTTATTTTGCCTGAAGCGATAGGCAAGGCAAGAGCTTTTCATGACCTGGAGCCTGAGGCTGTGCGGCAGGTTTTGGGCTGTTATCTCTCCGGCGACCCGGCCGGAGGTTTATTGCGGCTGACAGATTGAGGCGTAAAAGCTGTAGTTTCCTCCGCGCTTGTGGCAAAAAACACAAATTGACAATGTTTTGCTGAGCGTTTATAATTACTGTGGAACTACCCTGCGGCTTCTTTTCCGGTTGTTTTTTTTTGCTCTTATAAAATTTCTTCCGAAAGAAGGAGGTGTCCGGATGAAAAATAACCGTACTCTGCTACTGGTTCTGGCAGTTGTTCTGCTACTGGCTTTAAGCGCTTTTACCGTTGACCAGGCTGTGAAAAATCTCAACTTGGGCTTGGATTTGCGTGGAGGAGTTTATATTTTATACCAGGCGGAAGAAACGGGTGATGCAGCCGGCGGAGATAAAATTGATCGTGCAATTACAATTATCCGCAATCGGATTGATGCTCTCGGCGTGGCTAATCCAGTTATTCAGCGAGAGGGAGCAGACAGAATTCGCATTGATTTACCCGGCATTGAGGATCAGCGCGCCGCCAGAGAAGTAATCGGCAGAACGGCGATGCTGTCTTTTGTCGGTCCCGATGGGGAAAATATTTTGACAGGCGCCGAACTGAGAAGCGCCGGCGTCACCATGGATCAGTTCAATCGACCGGCGGTATCGCTCGATTTTAACCCGGAGGGCAGAGCAAAGTTTGCCGCCGCTACAGAGCAGTTTCTCGGTCAGATAATTTATATTTATTTAGATGAAGAGGTTATTTCCGCGCCGACGGTGGAAAGTATAATCACAGACGGTAATGCGATTATCACCGGTGCTGGCACTATGGACGAAGCGGCCAATCTGGCGTTGATGCTGCGTTCCGGTGCGTTGCCTGTAAGACTGGTTGAGCTGGAAACAAGAGGCGTAGGTCCGCAGTTGGGGCAGGATTCAATGAACCGCAGTGTGCAGGCGGGGGTAGCCGGTTTGTTACTGGTGCTGCTTTTCATGCTTGTTTATTACCGCGGTTTCGGCATGGTCGCCAATGTAAGTTTAATCGTTTATCTGGCGCTCGTTTTAGGCTTGCTTACCGCGATTAATGCCACTTTGACATTGTTTGGTATCGCCGGTTTGATTTTATCGGTAGGCATGGCGGTAGATGCCAATGTGATTATTTTTGAACGTATAAAAGAAGAATTAAGAGCGGGGCGCACTATGCGCACTTCTATTGAGGCCGGTTTTCAACGAGCATTCCGCTCAATTCTTGATTCCAACGTGACAACATTAATCGCGGCGGCTGTTTTATTCAGTTTTGCGACCGGACAAGTCCGTGGTTTTGCTATTACCCTTAGCATCGGCATTCTCGTCAGCATGTCTACCGCCATTTTATTGACGCGTTTTTTGATGCGCCAAGCTGTTCGCGCCAACTTGTTTAGAGCACCTGAAAACGCCGGGCTTAAGGGGGTAAGCAAATGAGTTTTGTTGCCTTGAGGAAGTATGCCTTTATTTTTTCAGCCGTAGTGATTATTGCCGGCGTGATTTCCATGAGTTTTAGAGGTTTTAATTTTGGGATCGATTTCACAGGCGGTACCCTGCTCCATCTAAATATCCGTCAAGAATTTACGCTTGAGGAGGCGCGGAGTGTGCTCCAACCTTTTGGTTTGGAAGCGGCAGCGCTGCAAAAGGTAGGCGCTGAAGGGTTGGCTGAGGGTGAAAAGCAGGAGCTGCTGATTCAGACGCAGCAGTTGACTCCGGCGAAACAAGATGAAATTTTTTCTGCCTTTCAGGAGAAGTATGGATTAACTGCCGCTGATTTGCTGCGCGTAGAGAATGTTGCGCCTGTGGTGGGCGGTGAGTTGCAGCGTCAGGCATTGATCGCTTTGCTGCTCGCCGGTTTGGGAATGATTGCGTATATTACTATTCGTTTTGAGTTTCGTTTTGCCGTCAGCGCTATTGCCGCATTGCTTCATGATGTGCTGGTTATGCTGGCTTTCTTCTCCATTTTTCAGATAGAAGTAAACGGACCGTTTATTGCGGCTGTTTTAACAGTGCTCGGTTATTCGATTAACGATACGATAGTAATTTATGACAGAGTTCGTGAGAACTTGAAGACACGCCGCAAGGAGCAGCTTGCGGATGTGGTGGATAACAGTATCAGACAGTCTCTGGTACGTACGATTAACACTTCGGTAACTACTCTCATCGTTGTAGGCACGATTTTAATTTTCGGCGGTATAACTTTGTTTCCGTTTATGTTGGCTTTACTTGTGGGTGTGTTTTTTGGCACCTATTCCTCTGTTTTTGTCGCAAGTCCCCTTTGGCTTGCGTGGCGAGAGCGGGATGCGCGTAAGCACCTTAGGGTAAAATCGGCCTAAAGCTTCTGCTTTAGGCTTATTTTTTTTTTGCCCTCACCCTAACCCTCTCCCAGAGGGA